>JACRCO010000008.1 GCA_016218975.1 Deltaproteobacteria bacterium | reverse complement strand
GGACGGGAGAAGAAGAGGAACATGATCGCGAACAGCAGCAGGGCCCCGAAGGCGAAAATGCAGGAAAGGAGAAGCAGGAACCGGAGCTGGAAACCCCGCTCCGCGACGATCATTCTTTCGACGTCCCGGCGATCCGTCACGGAGACATCCTCCCTATCTTCCCCTTCAGCTCCTCCCACCTGAGCCTGCGTTCATCGGGCGTTGCGGCGCCGGACCGCAGGAGCTCCAGGTCCTGCCGGATCTCGCGGACCCGGGAAAGGGTGAGCGAACGGGCGGCGTCGAGCTGTTCCCCGAAGGACCGGATCTCCTTGAGCCCCGGCGCGTTCGTCGGAGTGGAGAGGTCCCCTTCCGCAGAGATAGCAAGCGCCTCGGCCACCTTCAGTATCCCCGCGCGGATCCTGCGGATCAGCAGGAAGAACGCGATGATGCTCGCTGCGAGGACCCCGAGAAACAGGGTCACGAGGTGGGTCATGACGATGTCGTCCACGATCTGGTACGGCGTCCGCATCATGAAATGCCCCCGGTAGGTGGCGTCCCAGAGGGCCAGCCTGATGTGGTCGTAAACGACCCAGGCGAAAAGAAGGGCGCCCGCGACTACGATCGCGGAGAAGAACAGGGCCGTCCCTCCCTGGACCCGGGGATTGATGAAGATGATCTTCCTGCGATTCTTCGGATAGGCCGTCATAGCTTCTTATGGCACCTGTCGCAGAGCGCGGCGAACCCCCGCACGGGATCGGAAACCCGAAGGAAAAACGTGCGGTAGTACCCGGCGAGACCCGCAGGGGGAACCATGGGCTCCGGTTTCTGGGTTGGGTGCGCTTTCACCGTGGCGAGGAACGGCCCGTGCGCCTTGTGGCAGGTAAGGCACATGACCCTCCCCTCGTCGTCGAGGCGGAACTCCGCGGGGATCTTCATTTTCCAGTACTTCCCGCCGGGGCGGACCTTGATCGGATGGGTCCGTTCCAGCGACTGGTCCGCGTGGCAGCCGAGGCAATAGTCGGAACACTCCGGAACGAACCGCTCCGGCTCCAGGTTTCCGCGGTGATAGACGTGGCACTTCCCGCATTGGTCGGACTTGGCGAACAGGGAATGCGGGTTGACGCGCGGGTCGAATTGCGTGGCGAGGACAAGGCAGGCGACAGATACCGCCGAAACAGGGATGAGGAACTTCCGCAGGAGATGCCTCGAAACCTTTGCCGTCAACGGCTCCTCTCTCGGCGCCAGACTTGCAATTTCCACGACTTTATATCACATCTTCCGGCGTAATACCCGCTGCGGATATATCACAGGGCCCGGACCGGCAGGATGATCATCGGGAGCCCCGCGAACACCAGCTTCTTCTGGGCCAGAAACGCGGTCTGGTTGTGGAGCAGGCGGGTGACGAAACTCTCTTCCTGGAACACCAGCTGTCCGGAGAAGAAGACGATGTTGGAGAAATCCTTCGCGGCGCCTTCGGCAAGATGGCCGATGATCTCGATCACCTCCGTCCCCACCTCGCTCCGCGCCTCGGCGTAGTACCCGTGCCCCTTGGCGAACTCCACGTAGTTCTGGAGCTGTTTTTTCAGGTCATCACCCAGGTGCACGACCTCGTCCGCCCCCTTGAACACGGTGCTGTCGACGACGCCGGCTGACAGGAAGATGAAGTTGCGGAACGTTCCGGGGAAGGACCGGATGACCGAGAAGAAGACGTGCATGCCGAGGCCGTTGTACCCCGACACCATGATGGCCGCCGTGGGGGCGACGCGGCGCAGCATGGGCTCCTGGTGGGAGGAAACAGTCACGGGGGGAAGTTGAAGCAGAAGCTCGTCAAGCCTTCGCAGGGCGTACTGCGCCTTCCGGTAATGCCTTCGCACCAGGAAGCAGATGGCGATGAACGTCCCCGTGATGAGCAAGGTGATCCATCCGCCCTCCGGGAACTTGATGACCACTGTCGCGGCCAGGATCGAGGCGGTCAGCAGGAACCCGACGCCGTTCATGGCCATCTTGAGTTTCCACCCCTTTTCCTTCTCCCGGTCCTTCCACCAGTGAACGACCATTCCGAACTGCGACAGGCTGAAGGTGAGGAAAACGTTGATCGAGTACATGACGACGAGGTAACGCACGGAGCCGCCGGTGATCGCCAGCATGACGAACGCCATCCCGCCCATGAAGTAGACGCCGTATTTCCGGACAAGACGCTCGGAAAGATGCGCGAACCGGTGGGGGACGTAAGAGTCGATCGCCATGTTC
This sequence comes from Deltaproteobacteria bacterium, assembly GCA_016218975.1. Lineage (NCBI taxonomy): Bacteria > Pseudomonadati > Myxococcota > Myxococcia > Deltaproteobacteria bacterium. The sequence continues at coordinate 6,171 of JACRCO010000008.1, read as the reverse complement.
GAGAGAACCTGCGGGCCGTCGATGAAGCCGGTCTGCGCCGCGACGAACAGGAGCGCCGCTTCCGAGAGGAGCACGACGGCAAGGATCACCGCAGCAGGCTGGCCCGGCCAGAGGTCCGTCAGCAGCCGGTCGAACAGCACGGCGTTGAGCGTCTTTCCGGGAACGGGCGATACCCCGTTGAGAAGGTATCCCAGGGTTATCCCTCCGGCGATGAAGGAGAGGGAAATGGCCATGTACAGCATCGCCCGTTTCCCCGTCTGGACGCGGGGTTCGCGCAGCGTCGGCATTGAGTTGCTGATCGCCTCGATTCCCGTATACGTACCGGCTCCCATCGAGTAGGCGCGCATCAGGAGGAAGCCCACCCCGAACCAACCCATCTCCTTCACCGCCGAGGAGAAGTCCGTGGACACCTGCGCCGAAACCCGAGGCAAGTCGGGGACGTGCCGCAGGACTCCGTAGAGGACGAGCAGGAAATGGCCGAGGATGAACGCCATGAAGATGGGAGTGAGGGCCAGGACGGATTCCCTGACCCCTCGCAGGTTCAGCCAGATGAGGAACAGGAGAACGGCCGCGATGGACCAGAGCTTGTATTCTCCCAATTGCTGCGGAAGGAAGCTGAAGAGGGCATCCGCGCCGGAGGAGACGGAAATCGTGATCGTGAGAACGTAATCGATCACAAGTGCGGAGCCCGATACGACCCCCGCCCTCGACCCCAGGAGCTTGGAAGCGACGTTGTATCCTCCGCCGCCGGTTGGGAAGGCCTCGATGATCTGCGCGTAGCTGCCTGAGATTATGAAAATCGTCGCGACCATCGCAAAGGTGATGAAGATGGCGAGGACCGAGTGCTGTCCGAGCGCGAGGAAAGTTTCCTCCGGGCCGTAGCAGGAGGACGAGATCCCGTCCGCCCCCAGGCCCACCCAGGCGAAAAACGCGATCAGGGCGATATTGTGGAAGACCTTCGGGTCGAAGATGTTGCGGGGCGCCCCGAACAGGAACCTTTTCGCACGCAGGTACAAGGAGCCGTTTTCCATCAGCGGTACCTTGAAAGAAGGGCCGATATCCGGGAAAGCGCCTCTTCCCTTTCGGAGCGGCAGGCGGAAGCGTCCACGAGGCAGAGCCTTTCCGCGTGCTCCAACGCGGTGAGGCATTCCCTGCGGTCCTCCCGCAGACCCGCGACGAAGCCGTTGTAGGCTTCGGCGAGCTCGACAATCTGGTCCCCTTCACGGAGGAACACCGGGCGTATGTAAAATCCCGATTCGAAATTGTTCATGGCAAGTTCCATTCGGTAAAGCGGCCCGGCTATCTTGTGAAACGTGTAGCCGCAAAGTATGGCGATCGCCACCGTAATCAGCAGGACATAGGCGGTCATGGAGAAGACGAGTATGGGCACAAGGTAGGAGGAGAGATTGCGCAGCGCGAAATAGACCCCCGAATAGGTGTCGGGAAGGGGCCGGGTAAGGATAAGGTAAAAAGCGAGCAGCAGGGACGCTCCTCCGATCGAGAATACGAGCAACAGCGACGCCGCGAACCTGCCCGCGTAATTCCCGGAGGGAATGCGAACGCCTTTCGACCTCGGAAGGACGCTCACGGCGCGATCCTCCGCAAGGTCTGCTTGAGCCTGCTCCATCTTCGGGCGAACTCATCTTCCGAAAGAGACTTGTCCCGCAGCATCTCCGCTTCTTCCCTCGCTTCGCGGATAACGGACAAGGTCCCCAGGCGGGACGCGTCTATCTTTCCGGCCAGGTCCGCCATGTCCAGTATCCCCCCCACATCCGTAGGCGTCGAAAGGTCCCCTTCCACCGACCGCCTGAATGCGTCCACCAGCCGGTCGGCCCCTCGCCGTACCCTGCGCAGGAGGAACAGGAAAACGAGAAGTCCCGCCGCCAACCCGCCAGCGGACATCGCGGCGATGCGGCGTACAAGGTCGCCCCCGACGATTTCGTACGCCGTCAGGAAGTGGTAGTGGCCCTTGAGGGATGCGACGCGGAGCAGGCTCTTCGCCTGGCTGTGGAAAAACCATGCGAACAAGGCGGAGGCGGCGAGGACGGCCGCCGCGAAGCACATCGCGACCCCGAACTGGAAACGGGGGCTGATGAAGATGGTCCTGCGTTTGACCTGGCTGGGGAAACCTGCGGTCATGGCACCTTGTGGCACCCTTCGCAAAGCGCCTCGAACCCTTCTCCCGAGGGGTTCGTCCGCCGGAGGTAGTAGGTCCTGTACAACGGAGCGCCGTTCGGCCCGTTTCCAGTTATATCCGGCGCCTGGCCTGCGAATGTCCTGACCGTCGAAAGAAACGGTCCGTGGGCCGTGTGGCACGTGAGGCATATTATGTAATCACCGTCTCCCAGCCTGTATTCCGGCGGAACCTTCATGCGGTTGAATTTTCCCACCGGATGCACCTTTACCGGATGGGTCATCCCCCGCGCTTCGGCAGTGTGGCATTCGAGGCAGAAATCGACCGACGCCGTGGCAACCCGGTCCGGAACGAGTTTCGCGCCGTCGTAGATGTGGCACCTCGGGCATTGAGGCGCCTGCATGAAATGGGCATGGGGATTCGGCATCGTGGGTTCCGATGGGAATCCCGGGCGAGCCGGAAGCACGCACAATGCGAAGAGGACGCCCGTCAGGGACAGCAACCTCGCCGAAACCGAACTCAACGCGCTTCCACCCCCGAAGGCTTTGCCATAACCTTATTAATATAAGGCTTCCCGGCCATAATTTCAGTAGAACGTCTCGTCGTCTTCATCGGACATCGAGTGAAGGAGGACGACGAGATTGTGCATGTTCCCCTTCTGGTCGTTCACGTATTTCCTGAGGACGGCAATCCGCTCGAAGCCCAGCTTCTCGAATGCGCGTACGGCGGCCTGCTGCTCCTCGGTCATCTCGGCCAGGAGGTAACGCAGGGACGCCTTGTCCCCCAGGTGGCGCAATTCACGGATCATCGCGGTCCCCAGCCCCCGGTGCCGGAATTCGGGATCGATCAGGATCCTTACCGTCCCCACACGCTGCTTCCACCCCGTACGGTTGCGGTGCAGCGTTGCGTTCCCCACCACCCGCCCCTCGAAAACGGCGAGGATCGGAAGCGCCGAGGCGTAATCGATGGCAGCCGCCCACCGGTTCACTTCGTCGCGGTCGCTCACGTCTTCCCGGAAATACATCTTCTCCTCGTGCGGGATCCGCTGGAGAAATTCCCACAGCAGGCCCGCATCCTCCGGGACCATAGGACGCAAGCTCACCTGCGCGCCATCCTTCAACGCGATTTCCTTGGGGTAACGGTCCAGTGGCGGCATTTTCTACCTCCGAATCCGGGTCTTCACCACTCTTCGCCGAAAGGCACTTCCGCCGTGTCGTACCATGCCGCGAAATCCATGGGATGATGAGGGGGAAGCCCCTTTTCGTGCAGCAGATCGTCGATCACCCTATGAGCATAGGAAAGGGCGTTGTCCATGAAACGGAGCGCCTCCTGCGAATCCTCCCGCGGGTCCCCCATCCGGTACGCTTCGACGGCCTTCGAATGGTCCCTTCGGGCGACGGGGAGGTCCATCCCTTCCAGGACCCGTCCGATTTCCTTCAGGTGATCCCCTATCTGGCGGTATGCGCGGACGATATCCAGCGGATCGGCGTCGATCTTTCTCCACCTGCCGAAATAGATGCGGTCGTGACCCACGCGCAGGCGCGGATATTCCAGCCCTTCATAAGGGCAGACCGCCTTCCCTCCGGCGGACTTCCACGGGTGGCTCTCGAACTCCAAACCGCAGGCGGGGCAATTCATCCGGGGACGCGGCATGGGAGAAATTATAGCCCACGGCGCGATGCCGAAAAATGTATAAAGGAATGAAGCGGTTTTCAATCACCGGATCAGGCCAGGGAGGGAAATCGGAATGAGCGCCGTCGCCGTCGAAAGAAACGGAGCCGTGGCGACCCTGCGGATGGACCGCCCGGAACGGATGAACGCTTACGATTTCGAGATGGGCGATGCGCTGCTCGCGGCACTGGGAAGCCTTACGGTTGATCCGGAGGTGCGGTGCATCGTGTTCACGGGGTCCGGGAAGGTTTTCTCGGCGGGAGGCGACATCGTGATGATGTCGGGGATGAAAGAGGACACCGCCCACAGGTTCCTCGAACTGACCGTCCGGCTGCATGCATTCGTCGCCTCCCTGCGCCGCTGCCGCAAGCCCGTCATATCCGCCGTCAACGGCGTTGCGGCGGGAGCGGGCTTCCCGCTGGCGCTGGCCGGAGACATGGTACTGGCCACGGAGTCCGCCCGGTTCGCGCTCGCATACCAGAACATCGGGCTTTCCCCGGACGGGGGAGGAACGTTCTTCCTTGCCAGGGCGCTCGGAACGCACCGCGCGATGGAACTTATTTTGACGGGAAGGACGCTCACCGCGGGGGAGGCCGCTTCCCTGGGGCTGGTGCAGCGGGTTATCCCCGACGACTTCTTCATCGCCGAAACGTTCGCGCTGGCGGAAAAGATCGCCGCGGGCCCCACCCTTGCGTTCGCCAAGGCAAAGGAACTTTACAACCGGGCGCTTTCGAATCCCCTCGAGACGCAGCTCGAGGAAGAGCGGCAGGGGATCGCGGAATTGTCGGGGACTGTGGATTTCCGGGAAGGCGTCAGGGCCTTCCTCGCCAAGGAGAAGGCGAATTTCCGGGGGAAATAGGCATGACCGACACTCTCGGCGCGATCCGCCGCGCGAAAAATATCCTTGTCATCCAGCTCGGCGACATCGGCGATGTGGTTCTGACCACGCCGTCCCTCCGGGCGTTGAAGGAAACGTTGCCGGAGGCCAAGGTATCGGCCCTCGTAAGACGGGGGTTCGGCTCCCTCCTCGAAGAGGACCCGAATCTGCATGAAGTCATCGAAGTGGCGAAAAGCAGGGGAAAACTCGCCGAGATCGGCGGTGAAAACTTCCGTCTGATCCGGCGCCTCAGGCGTGTGAAATACGACCTGGCGATCGACCTGCGCACGGGGGATCGCGGGACGATCCTCGCGTTTTTGACTGGCGCTCCCGTGAAGGTAACCCGTTACGACCCGGGCCGGCCCTTCTGGCACAATCGTATCTTCAATCATCGGATCATGAATGCCGGGATCGGAGGCCCTCCGGTCCATCCCGGCGTCGACCTGTCCCTGCGCCTCCTCAGGACATTGGGCATAGACACCGCGGACTCAACCCCAAGGCTATGGGTATCCAAAGAGGCTGTCGAGGGGATACGCTCCATGCTGCAGGCGGACCCTGCGGCTGCGGGCTGCCGATGGGCGACGGCCAATCCCTTCTCGCGCTGGAAATACAAGGAGTGGGGCCGCGACCGTTGGATCGAGCTGATCGGCTGGCTCTGGAATGAACACGGACTGCGTACCGTGCTCGTCGGCTCGAGGGACGAGGCGGGAGCCGCGGAAGGTATCGCGTCAAAATGCGGCGGGGGGGCCTTGAATTTCGCCGGAAAAACCACCCTCGGCGAGCTCGCAGCCCTGCTGAGCCTTTCCACGATCCATCTGGGGGTCGACAGCGCCGCTCCGCACATAGCTTTCGCCGTCGGCACGCCTTCGGTCACGATATTCGGCCCCTCCGATTGGCGCGTCTGGACCGTCCAGGACGACATTCACAGGATCGTCACGCCCGATGACGATTGCGTGCCGTGCCAAAAGAAGGGCTGCGACGGCAAGGAGCGAAGCGTCTGCCTCGAAAATATGGGAACGGAAAAAATGAAAGCCGCGGTCGGGGAGATTCTGCGGGCACCCGGGCGGCGGACCGCGACGCGGAGGGCGGGACTGCCATGAACTCTTACCAGGCGCTGGATTGGGACTCGGAGTTTTTCGGATTCCCGGTCGCAAGAATTCTCCCCGCCAGGATGTCGCGGGAGGAATTGGAGGAAGCAATCGCTTCGATGAAGCAACGCGGGATCGGACTGGCGTACTGGGCCTCGGACCCATACGACGAAGCGTCGCAGAAAGCGGCGCGGGAGCACGGCGGATTTCTCGCCGACCGGAAAGTCACCTACGTGATCGACCTCGGGCATGCCGCCGACCCTGTCGCAGGGAAGGATTGGATCGCGGAGGAATACGGCGCTCCGGTCCCGTGCGGCGAACTGGAAGCCCTTGCGATCCGGGCGGGGACCTACTCCCGTTTCAAGGCCGACCCCAGGATGCCCGAGGGGAAATGCGCCGAG
>JACRCO010000007.1 GCA_016218975.1 Deltaproteobacteria bacterium | reverse complement strand
GCGCCCTCTCCCGCCGGGCATATTTTCGTGGTTTTTGCCACGGAGAACCTCCTGTACCCTGTCACCAGGTTGATGTCACGGTTTCCGGTCGAGCTTTGCCTGGGCCTTCGGGTCGTGGCACATCTCCACGCAGCCCTTCGGGTCCTTTCCCACGCTTCCCACGTCGCCCCGGTGGCACTTGAAGCAGGCGCGGTGATACGCAACCTGAAGCGTAGGCCGCCCAGGGTTGTCGATTTTATAAGCGGCTGAGTGGCAATCCCGGCACGGCCGCAGCTTGGCGAGCTTTACGTTCCTCTTGAATGCGGCGGAGTCGATGGAGTGGCACTCCGCGCACGAAACGGACGCCTCGTGTCCGTGCTGATGATGGCAGTCGGCGCACCCCCCGGCGTTGGACACGTGGGAGGCGTGGTTGAACTGCACCGGCTCGTACAGCCGGGAGATGCTTCCCAGGACGACCTTCTGCGGCATCTTCCCGCCGGCAGACGGCGCCCCGGACGCGGGGCCGGCCCCCGCTACGAGGGCCGGTGCGATGCCGATGCAGAGCGCCAGGACGGCTATTGCAAGGATCCCCTTTTTCACTTCTCTTTGCCTCCTGTGGGTAGTGATTCGTTTCCGCACGCCTGGCCCTATTTCGCGTCCTTGGCAGCCGGTTCGTCCTTCTTCTCCTCTTCCTTCGCCTTGTTCTTCTTGTCTTTCTTGCCGCCCAGGTAGGCCTCCATCGGTCTCCACCCGAACCCGGCCACGCCAAGGGCGCCTTCCAGCGCTTCAGCCGTGCGGCCGATGCACTCGCGGGCCACAGCGTACGTGAACACGAAGGGCAACGAGACGACGTAGGCCAGCCCGATGAACGGGGCGGCGGCGAGTCGTTTCAGGCTGGTCAGGACGCTCTGAGTCCCTTCCTTCCGTATATGCTCCCTGTCCTCGTTGATGGAATTCTTCAGGGTGCGGAAGGGCTTCGGCTTAAGGATTTCGACGAAGAGGATGAATCCGGTGATCGCCAGGACGGAGATGAGGTATTCCACCCCTTTGATGTGCGTCGTGAAATCGGTGAGTGTGTGCATGGTGTCCTCCCGTGTCGTATTTGGTATGTCGTTACTTCCCGTTGCTCTTCTTTTCCTTCTTGTTCTTGCCGGCCAGGTAGGCCTCCGTGGGCCGCCAACCGAAGGAGATGCTCGTCCGGACCTGTCCGAAGGCGCCGCCGAAGACCCTTCTGCCGAGCAGGTAGAACGACATGACGATGATCGTCACGGGAAGGAAAACGATGTACAGCGCCCCCGAAGCGATTCCCCAGAGAAAGAGGAGGATGAAAGGGACCTTGTAGTAGACCGCATCCTGCTCCGCGGGAAGTATCCCCTCGCTCTTCAGTTCCACCAGCCGACCGCTCTTCATGTTCCAGTACGTCCCCTCGCCGACCAGATGCCCCCCGTTGATCTTCTGCATCTTCGTATCCTCCTTTCATCGCCGTAGCGTTCGAGGCGTTTTCCCCTATGTGGCTCCCACTATAGGGACTGGGGCGTTTCCGGCCAATCGGCGAAAATACCTATTTCGGGGGGAAAGAATACCTATACGAGGGGGCTTTTTGGCGCAGATCGGCGGAGATTTCCTCCCGTTTCGGGGATTTATCCCGCCGGTAAGGGGTATTTCGGGAGGCGGCGAATGCGTCCGGAACGCAACGTTCCGATGGCCGGAAAGGCAATGCCCACGCCGGCTGGAGAGTGATTAGGCGCTATTGAAGCATGCTCTCCGCGACCTTGAGCAGCTCGATGGGTGTGGACTTCGACATGACGTCCACGTAATATTTTCCTTCCTTCCAGGAAATATGGGAGCAGGCCTCGCCTTTGGCGCAGAATCCGATCTCCAGGACGGACTTCCTTCCCTTGATGGTATAGGGGACCTTTTCCTTGAGCTGCGCGATCCGTATCTTTTCGTCGGCGCGGAACCGGTCCGACAACGACTGGGATATCACGAGCACCGTTTCCTTCGTGCCGATCTGCTCGAACTCCATCACCACCGCAGGATACGGTTTGCCCTGTGCAAGGATCGAGGACGGGGGCCAATTAAGTTTTTCCGGGAAATATGAAGGTATGATGACGTCACGGATGTTCAGACTCATCTTCATTTCTTCGAGGTCCTTGTACTTCTTCAGGAGATCAGGCTGGGCCACGGACGGCATCCAGTTGACGAACTTCAGCCCCGCCGCAAGCAGGATCACCGCGGCGGCGAAGGCGATAAGTCCCCAAATCTTCTTCTGCATTCGGCCCCCCGGACTCAGACCACGTAATAGTTGATGGCCGCGACGGCCAGGAAGACGGCGGCGAAGGCGAACCAATCGCTCCCGGCGTCGGGCGCGTATCCCTTTTCCAGCCTGCCGATCCTGCTCTCGATGTTCAGCTTGTGGCTGTAATCCTCGAGCCTTCCGGTTACGCTGGCATCCCGCTGCCTTTCCCCGGAACGGCCTTCCTCCTGCGACAGATAAAGTTTTTTCAGGGTGGCCGCCAGCACGAGCGGTTTACCCGTCATGGACACGGCGATCTCATCGCAGATCTTTTCGTCGTCCTGGATCGACCGTCGGAACTCCAGGAGCACGACGGGATTGAAGAACATCGCTATCCGAAGGAGAAACACGATCACCATGTAGGGGCGCCGGCTCCTCGCCACATGGGCTATTTCATGGGCAAGCGCGGCCTGGAGCTGTTCCACGTCGAGCAAACCGACGAGACCCGACGACATGAAGACCGATCCTTTTCTTCCCGTGGAAGAAAATATCATCGGGTCCTCGTCGTCGATCACGTAAATATCCGGCTTTTCCACCGGCAGCGGGGCAAGGGCCTCCGCGACGGCAGGTTCGTCCGCCTCGCGGATCTCGCCGGGCGCGGGCTTACCCGATGCGAACGCGTGCTTCATCACGGGGAAAAGCTCCTGGAAAAAAAATACCAGGGAGGTCATGAAAAACACCAGGATAAGCACCGCCCCGAGCGGAATGGACCCCGGAAGCTCGACGCTCATCCACCGGCTGCTGTCGAACAACGCACCCATCCTGAAATAGACCGAGTTCCTTGCGGAATCGATTGTCTTGAAAATCGGGAAGGAAAAGATCGGGAAGACCACGGCGAACAGCAGGAATTTCTGGCGGGAGGACGGGCTGCGGATCTTCCAGCTCTTCAGTGCGATCTCCACGACGGCGCCGGCGATCGCCGAATGGAAAAATGCCTGGGTTGCGTAAGCGCCGGGGTAGGAGTCGAAGAAGCGCGACAGATCCATGCTAGTCCGCATTTCTCGCCAAGCTTCTGCCGCGGCGGCGGATACGGGCATGTCTACTGCGTTGCGCTCGGTCGGGCTCCTCGACGTAGTTTAAACTACGCCTGCGGTGCCCTCGGTCGCGACGCCTTGTATCCATACCCGTCTCCACCGCCTCGCTACGAACCTTGGCGAAAAATACGGACCGCCCTATGATATCCATCCCGCCCGGAGAAATGAAGACGAATGAACGAACCGCGAGGGGTACCCCGTGAGGCGTGCAGAGCCCGCAAGGGTGTATCCAGCGTCAAGGCCGGAATCGGCGCAACCGGAGGGCGTTCGAGACGACGGTCACGGAGGAGAGCCCCATGGCCGCGGCGGCGAGGACGGGGCTCAACAGTATTCCGAACGACGGATAAAGGACGCCGGCCGCCACCGGGATCAGCACCACGTTGTAGGCGAACGCCCAGAACAGGTTCTGCCGGATGTTCCGGATCGTGGCGCGGCTCAGGCGAATGGCGGCAGGCACGCCCCGCAGGTCTCCGCTCATGAGGACGACATCCCCGGCCTCGATGGCGATGTCGGTCCCGGTACCTATCGCGATTCCGACGTCGGCCTGCGCCAGGGCGGGAGCGTCGTTTATGCCGTCCCCCACCATCGCCACGATTTTCCCTTCCGCCTGGATGCCGCGCACCTCCTCCGCCTTCCTGGCGGGAGATACCTCGGCGCGGACCCGATCGATGCCGGCCTGTGCAGCCACCGCCTTCGCGGCGCGCGGGTTGTCGCCCGTGAGCATTACCACCTCTATTCCCATTCCGCGCATCGCACCGACGGCTTCCGGAGCCGTCTCCTTGATCTCGTCCGACACGGCCGCGATTCCCGCCGCCTTTCCGTCGACGGCGATGAATACAGCGGTGTTCCCTACCTCCGACAGCCGTTGCGCTTCGGGCAAAAGCGGTGCGGCATCGATCCCCGCCTCTTCCAGCCATTTCCTGCTGCCCGCATGGACCGTCCTGCCGCCGGCGACCGCCCGAATGCCGAGTCCCGGCGTGGAGACGAACGCCTCGGGAGGCGCGGGAACGATCCCTCGTTCCTTCGCGCCCCGCACGATCGCATCGCCCAGAGGGTGTTCCGAACCGGCCTCGGCGGAGGCTGCGAGCCTTAATAGCTCCCTCTCGCCTTCCGGCCCTCGGAACGAACCGTCAGGAGAGCAGCGGACTGCAACGAGCCCCGGCTTGCCCCTGGTGACCGTTCCCGTCTTGTCGAGCACCACGGCCTTCGCCTTGTGCGCCGTCTCCAGCGCTGCGCCGCTGCGGATCAGGATACCGAGCTCCGCGCCTTTGCCGGTCGCCACCATGATGGAGGTGGGCGTGGCAAGCCCCATCGCGCAGGGGCAGGCGATGATGAGCACCGAGATAGAGGAAAGCATCGCGTAGGAAAGCCGCGGCTCGGGACCGAAGGCCCACCATGCGATGAAGGTGACCGCGGCGACCGCGAGCACCGCGGGAACGAACCGCGAAGCGATGACATCCGCAAGACGGCCGATCGGTGGTTTGCTTCCCTGCGCCTCCCGGACCATCCGGACGATTCTCGCGAGGACAGTGTCCTTTCCTACGCGAGTAGCGGTGAATACCAGGCGGCCGTTGAGGTCGATAGTCCCGCCCGTCACCGGCGCCCCGGGGCCCTTTTCCGCGGGAATCGGCTCGCCGGTAAGCATCGACTCGTCGACGGATGCCGTCCCTTCCGTCACGGTGCCGTCGACCGCGATCTTTTCCCCCGGCCGGACGACGACCCGGTCTCCCTTCCGCACTTCCTCCAGCGGGACGTCGATCTCCGCTCCGCCGCGGACGACCCGCGCAGTCCGCGGCTGGAGGCCGATCAGTTTTTTCACCGCGTCGGAGGTCCTGCCCTTTGCTCGCGATTCGAAATATCTTCCGAGCAGGATCAGCACGATGATCGCCGCAGAAGTGTCGTAGTAGACGTGCGCCCCGGTTCCGCTTACAGAAAATAATTCGGGAATTAACGTGGCGGCAAGGCTGTACAGGTATGCAGCGGTCGTGCCGAGCGCGACGAGCGTATTCATGTCGGTCGTGCCGTGCTTCGCCGTCGCCCAGGCCCCCCGGTAGAAACGCGAGCCCACGTAAAACTGGATCGGCGTGACAAGGAGCAACTGGATCATCGCGCTTGCGAACGGCGAAAAAGGCATGCGTCCGGGCCCGGCAAGCATCTCCCACTGCGCCAGCAGGAATAGAGGGACGCCGAGGGCTACACCGATGCGGAGACGGGTGAGAAGGGACCTTTCCTCCTCCCGTTGCATCCGCTCCTGCCTGGCCAGCGGGTCTTCGCCCTCTTCGATGACCGGGACGGAATATCCCGCATCCGCCACGGCTGCACGCATCGCCTCTCGGTCCGCAGCCCCCGGAAGGACTTCCACCGTCGCGGAATTGGTCGCAAGATTTACGTTGGCCGACAACACCCCCGGCACCGCGGCAAGCGCCTTCTCCACGCGCGCAACGCAGGAGGCGCAAGACATGCCCTCAATGGGGATTTCCCATTTTGCGGAGTTCGTCGGTACCGTTTCCGTTGTTTCCCGCTGCGTCATTTCCGCTGGTTCCTCTATTTCAGGTACTTCTCTACGCTTGCTATCACTTCGTCGATCTTCTCCCCGGCCCCCTCTTTCTGCCTGATGGCGGTCGCCACGCAGCTCTCCATGTGATTCTTGAGGATGATCAGGGAAACCTTGTCCAGCGCCCCCTTTGCGGCAGCGATCTGGTTGATGATGTCGATACAGTATTTCCCATCTTCAACCATGCGGGTCACGCCGCGCACCTGCCCTTCGATCTTCTTGAGCCGGCCCAACGTATCGACGTGTTTCATCGATTTCCTCCCTCCCGATCCCGCCTTATTCCGCTTTGTAACCGGCTTCCCCGATAACCCTCTTAAGGGCGGCCGGGGTCACCTTTACCCGATCGAATTCAACCGTCACATTGGCGGCATCCAGATCAACCATCGCCCCGGATACGCCGTCGATCCCTTTCAATTTCACCTCCACCGCTCGCTTGCAGTGATTGCAGCTCATACCCTGAACGCCGATCGTCGTTTTTTCCACGTTTCCCCCCTCTGCAGACGCCCGATTGATTTATACCCATACCCTGTATAGGTATATAGCATTGCCTGAAGCCGGCTGTCAAGATGCGATGGAAAAAACACGGAAGGTCGCGGTCGGACTTATATGGTTTGTTTGCTATACTTCTGAAAGCCAGCGCGCCTGTAGCTCAGGTGGATAGAGCAGCTGCCTTCTAAGCAGCGGGTCCGGGGTTCGAGTCCCTGCAGGCGCGCCAATCTTTCGTTGTCGTGATATGGCCGGACTCGAACTCCAAGGCGCCGCCGTCCTCAGGGAACCTTATCTTCGACGCTCAGTTCCATTACGACCCTGCCCCAGCCGCCGCACATGACGCCGACGTCCATGCACGCGGCACGCTTGAACCGCATTCCGGCAGGATCGGCCCCGGCGTAAAAAAGCTCGTTTGCCGCGTAAATCATGGGCGCAGCCGAATGCAATGCGTAAATGCACACTTTCCCGGGACTTCGCTTCGGTAGAAGATTCCCGGCCCCGTCGAAACAGATCCTGTCTCCTACCTTGTGACGGCTGTTGCATCCGTGCGATTCCACGATCTCCAGAACGATCGTCTTTTCCATCAACGACGGAGCTTTCGACAGGACGTCCTCGTTTCTCGGATTTTCCCGGAACGCTTTCATCTCTTCTTCGTCGTACCCGAGATGCGCCTGCATGATCTTCCATTTCGCCGCGTCCCAAACCTTCTCCTTAACGCTCATCGTTTCCTCCCAAGGGAAATGCGCAGGACGGTTTGCCGCCAGGAAAATAACAAACCGACCGGTCTGTATCTAACACGGCAAGGCGGAAGAGTCAAGAAGCATAAAAGTTTAAAGCATTAAAGTGTGTTCACTGCTTGTGACAGGCCGAGGGGGATGATTCCAAGTGGAAATATGGTGAGAAATGCGGATTATGCCTTGATATTCAGGAGCAATCCTTTTCTGGAGGGCGCCGTGTTGGAGTACGGGCACGGGGGGTGAAACGGGTTTCGAACCGTAATTCCCGCCGGTCCGAAAAAATTCCTGTGATCGAAGGCAGGCGTGATCGAACGTTCATCGTCACTATAGGTAATTGCCTCGGAACGGCGCCTGTCCTGGCGCCAGGTATCGTTGACGGGGTCTAAAAAAAGCTTCCGGTCATCCCCCGCATGGACGTCCGGTTCGTGGAAGGTCAAGCTACATGAAGACCCGCCGGTTCTCCGTAATACAAATGAACGCTTCATAGCGACTTCCCTGAGTGAAAAACGCTTACCTGACTGCAATTTATTACTAAATTACCGTTAAAACGTATAAATAATAGGCAATTTGCATGCCGGAATTTTTTTTCAATACCAATCATTGATTTTATCCGGGATAGGAAATAATAAACCTTTATAAACATCCATTTATGGACCAATGGTAACGATGTCGCGAGCCAGTAATATTTGTATCGAGCCTGCATGATCGGACTTCGGACTCGAAGCGGCAATTAATTGCTTAATTTATAACTTTACGGCAACACTTCCCTGCTCTTTAAAAAAACAGCCACCAATGGCCGCTTTTCCTCCCGTTGGTTGGCGCATGCCACAATCCATCCCCTATGCCGTCACGGTAACGCCGTAACCGGGTTTCCCCGGTCGTAGAACAAACCGCTCCGTAACCCTTCGCGGTTCGGGAAAGGCCTGGCATGCCCAGGCCTTTTTTTATTCACCAATAATATGGCGGAACGCCGGATCCCCGTGTATGCGCCGGCATCTATAGATTAAATCGATTGACGGGCCAGGTAACACACTAACAGGATCGGGCAAACCGCCGTAACGACGGCAATGGAGGGCGCGGGCCTTGAAACATCAAAAAGCCATGAAAATCGCAAAAGAGTCGGCGGAATGGAGAAACTTCGACAAACCGGAAGAAGTACGTACCTTCCCCAAGGGTAAACTGGAACTGCTGACGGTTGGCGGATCGACGATTGGCCGGGCTACCCTGGAGCCGGGATGGCGCTGGTCGACTTCCGTGCAACCGATCGCAAAAACGAAAAGCTGCGAGGCGCCGCATTTCCAGTACCACGTCGCGGGAAGACTCAAGGTCCTGATGGACGACGGATCGGAATTCGAGTGCAGGCCGGGAGACATATCGCTGCTGCCTTCGGGGCACGACGCCTGGGTGGTCGGAAACGAAAACGTCGTGATCGTCGACTTCCAGGGGATGAAGGAATACGCAAAGGGCGGCCGGTACGGGGAGCGGTAAAACGCATGCCGGAACGACAATCGGCCGGGGGGCCGGGGGAGATCGTTCCCCCGGCCGCTGGCTTGAACACCTTTCAGGCGTTTACCCGCGAGAGTCCGGATAACGTTTACATGCTACGGGATTTTCTAGTCAACGGATACTCCCGTCAGGGGTAACAGATATAGGTCCACGTGCCGTCGGGGTTCTGTCTCCAATAACAGAATGGATTGATCTTGGTGATGATCTCGGCCCCTGGTGAAGCGTAAATAACTTTTTGCCCGTTGAAAGTGAGGGATCCTTTGCTGGCTTTCTTTATCTGGAGTTTCTGATTGCCCACGTTTGCAGACTTCACGTTGCCCTTCTGGTCGACATGGACCTCCATCGTTTCCCCGTTCCCCAGGTCGATCTGCCTTTTTTGTCCCATCATTTTCATGTGGCAGTGGCCTCCTTTCACAAGGTTTTCGAGATTGGTTCCTCCCCCATCCCGCCTTACGACTCACTGCATACGTTGAAACCGTCCTTTCATTCTCCTTTCCCCCCGATAGGCACCCCCTTTCTTACCCCTCCATAACCCGCATTTCTCACCAGGGTTCGTAGCGAGGCGGTGGAGACGGGTATGGCTACAAGGCGTCGCGACCGAGGGCGCCGCAGGCGTAGTTTACACTACGTCGAGGAGCCCGAACGAGCGCAACGCAGTAGACATGGCCGCTCCCGCCATCCATGGCTCCCGCGGCACTTGTCCATCCATGGACGTCGCCCGTATCCGCCGCCGCAGTAGAACCCTGTTGAGAAATGCGGGTTAACCCTGAAGCGATCAATTCATATTAAGTCAGAGCGCCAGCGTAAATTTGAAGTACACCGTGCGTTTGGGTTGGATGACGGGATTGAACGGATCCGTGTCCTGGTACCTGAACGACCGATCGAAAAGGTTTTTCCCCTCAATCGAGACTATGCCGGTGCGTCCCGGCAGCCGGTAACTTGCGGAAGCGTCGGTTAGCCAGAACCTTTCCGAGCCGGGGACTGCGGTGGACAATCCCGGCCCCACGAACGATCCCTGCGCCAGGAACCTGCCGTCCTGCCGGAAGAACGTCTCCTTGATGCAGAAGGAAAACCCGCCAGGGTGATAAAAATTCACTCCCAACGGTACCCGGTGCGATGAAAGGTGTTCGATCCCCGCCGTAAATTCCGGGTCGCGGTCGACAAACTCATAAAGGTATTCAACGCCAAACGCAACCCACGTGTCTGGCGTCCAATACAGGTATCCTCGGCCCAGCCGTTCCTTCCAGTCGTAATCCTTTGGCCTGGTCGGTGCGAGGGGATCGAATCCGCGAACAATCAGATCCCTTCTGGAATATTCCACTCCTCCATGGATATCGGCAGAAAATTTCCGGTCGACGCCTATACCGTACCTCCACGACTGCGTACCCTGGGAATCCCTGTAGAACTGGTTGAACCCGGCAACATGGGTCGGCTCTATCGTCTGGTTCGTGGGCGGAAGGTTTTTCCTCAGAACCCGGAATGCGGCAGCGCGGAACGTCGTCCCCGGAAGCGCGTTCCATGTTACCCCGAATTTTGGATTGAACTGGTTTCGGTCTGCAACAGTCCCCTTGGCATCACGGAGAAAATCACCGCTTGCGCCGAGCGTCCATGTTACATTCCGCGGATACCGGAGATGCGAGTACAGGTACAGGTTGGAATGGCTGATGTCATTTTCAGTGGATGTGGAACTGCTGGTAAGTATAATGCCCGATGACGACATCACCATGTCATCGACCGAGTTGCTGTCCAGCCTGACAAATCCCCCTCCGGCGACGATGTTCATTCGTTCGGACCGCAGAAGGTACTGGACTTCGCCGCTGTAATCCTTTTGTTCCGTTCTCAATTCATCCACTATATCGACCGGGAAGAACGGGTCGTCGAAACGCACGCCCAGATGACTCGGGAATCGCGATTTCCGGTAAAAAATAGAAGAAATCATGTTCGAGCCGGGCGACAATTCATGGCGGATCCCGAGCCGGATCGAGCGGGTCCTTGACTCGGACCTGGAATCGGGAAGAAAACTTGCCGGATCGAAATTCAGCGTGAGATCCCCCTGCACGACGTTGGTGTACTGAAACTCCGACTGTATGGCGGTCTTGTGCGAGATGCTCCACTGTGCGAACACATCGTAGATGTTCTGGCGCAGATCGTTGTTGGTCCGGAACCCGTCCGTCTGGTAATGGAACTGTCCCAGGCTGTATGAGAATTTCCCTGAGACGGCCGAAAAAGCGATCTCGTCGCCGAGGGTATGATTGCTTCCGCCCACGCCGCTGGCCTGGAGAGCGTACCCGTTCCGAAGGAACAACGGATTGAATTCGTTGAAGGAGATCCTCGAAGGTCCCGCGCCGCTCAATATCCGAAGATCGCTCTGCCCGAGCTGGGGCTGCAACGGTGTGAGGTTTATGGGCTGTAGAAGCTGCGACTGAAGCAGTTCACTCACCCTCGCGATCTCGTGGCGAGGCAGGACGGAATAGCTGTCCGCAAGGAAGCGGTGCGCGGAATGGTTGGCCGGGTCGGCTTGCAGGGACTTCCAGCCTTCCGCCAGCGCAAGCTGCTGGAATCCCAAATCGCCGTAGATGCGTCCAAGGCTCGCGCTCCGCGCCGCCAGGTCTTCGTCGAGCAGCAGGCGCGAACGGTAGACAGCCCGGTTGTCGTTCAGCGAAATCGATTTTTCCAGGTCGCGCAACGCCTCTACGGGCCGGTTCAGCGTCTGCTTGCGTATGGCGTCGTAGAAGAACGGCGTCGGGTCGGACGGGTCGAGCTCCTTCGCCAACTCCAACTGTGACGATGCGTGCCGGTCCCGCTTCTCCTCGTAGTAGGCTTTTCCGAGGTAACTGCGGACGAGCGAATTGCCCGGATCGAGGCTTGCGGCGATCTCGATTTCCCTCCTGCCGCCTGACAGTTCCCCGTCCCTTATCATGGCAAGCCCCATTCCCAGCCGCGGCATCGGATCCGCCTGGTCGAGGGAGATAGCTTTGCCGAAAGCCTCCCGTGAAGCGACGGTCTCCACCCTGGCCAGCAAGGCAAACCCCAGCACCGCCTGCGTCCTCCCCAGGCCGGGATCGAGCCTCGCCGCCCGGTTCGCCGCCGCAAGCGCCCCATCCAGGTCGCCGAAGGACATCCTAAGTTCCGCGAGCCTCGCCCATGCCAGCGCATTTCCCGGCTCCAGCTTCAATGCCTCATCGACGGCGGCGACCGCGCCCGCAAGATCGAAACGGGACTGCTTCGCGTATGACAAGGCGATCCGGGCCGAGGCGGAGCGCGGGTCGGATTCCACCGCCCGCCCCGCAAGAGAATGGGCCTTCTCCTTGTCATTCTGCGCGACGGCGATGACGGATTGAAGCGCAAGCGCCGATGCGTCCCCCGGCGATTTTTCAAGAGCCTTTTCGATCTCCGCCCCCGCTTCATCCGCGCGCCCTACATCGAGCAGCCTGGAAACCCGGAGCTTCCAATCCTCCATACCCGAAGGAACGGCCTCCGGACGAATGGAAATGATCGGTGGATAATAAAGCGTCCAGCGGACCGCATCCCGGGGGCGCGCCGCGATTTGCAGCACCGGAGGCTTGCCCTCATCCGCCACCGCGGTCTGCCCCGACGCCAGCCTGACGCTGCCGAAAGCGTTCACGGCCGCGACCGTTCCTTCGAAGCAGGACACGGAAGTACGCCCCGGGACGACCGAAACGCAAAACTCGGTTCCCTCGACGCCCGCGTTCATGTACGGAGTGTTGACCTTGAAACTCTTCGGAGTGCGGGTGATGAACCAGGCAATCCCCGAAAGAAGATCGAGGAGCACGGACCGTTCCTTTTCCGGTTCATGGAACCGGACCGCCGTGTTCTGATCCAGGCGCAGCAGGGTCTCGTTAGGAAGGAGAAGGTCCGCCCTCCCTTTATCCAACACCCGGATCGTGTCTCCGGAGCATAACGTGTCGTTCTGTTTGACCGGCTGCGGCCGGCTGTCGCCCGGGCGCTGAACCTGGACGATCCCCTGCGCCGAAACGACCTTGGCCGTCCACTGCGCGCAGGTTTCCGCCGCTGCATACGGAACGATGGATACCGACAACAGAAGAAATGATAAAAAAATCCCGGAAAATATCCATCGGCCGCAACGCATCATGAAACGGTCCGCGCCCCCCCTGCTACTTTTGAAATATCCGGATCACTCCGCCCCACGTCTCCTCTTGAGGAGGATTGTCGCAGTATTGCCTGCAAAGGTTCAAATAAAAAATGGAAGGGCCGTCTCCTCCCATCCGTTCGAGAGCCTTGCTGAATATTGCAATCGCATCCGCGAACGACCGATCACGAAACCGCTCCAAACCTTCGGCGAATTTCCCGGACAGCCACACCAGCCGCTCATCCGCGTCATCCCGCATGCAGAGAATCTCGTGGACGACGGTGGGGTTGGACTTTCCCGCGAGGAGGAACGTCCCCACTTCACGAGTCAAAAACCCGTCGAGACCGCGGACCACTTCATCCGTCGCGAGTATCCGGGTCCCGAGTTGCTTGTTGAGGCCCTCGATCCTGGTGGCAGTGTTTACTATGTCGCCGACGGGCCGATACTCGTAATGGTCCATCGCGCCGAGGTTGCCGAGCAGAATGCGGCCGGAGTGGAGGGCTATGCGCGTTGGATATCTTGCAGGGTCGCGTTCGCTGTCAGCCCGCCCGACAGCCACGGCTATATCGAGCGCCGCAAGGCACGCAAGTTTTCTCTGGGAGGATTCCCCGCTCGCCGACGCCCAGAGGGCCAGCATGGAGTCGGCGACCACGTTCGAAACCGTGCCCTGGTGCTTTTTCACGGGGGCGAAGAGCGTTTCATAGTACCTGTTCATGAAACCGCCCAGCTCCTGCGGGCCCATGGATTCGGACAGTGAAGTGTAATTTTCGGCGTCAGTGACCAGGCACGTTCCGTAGACGAGCTGGTCGCTTGCCTTGAGGTACGAGAGGTCCCTCGCAAGCCTGTCGACAACTTCGTTCGGCAGGTAGTGCTCGAACGCGAACCGGATATTGCGGCGTTCCTTGTTCACGTCGAGGTATTGCCAGGTCAGGGCGGCGACCAACCCCATTGGCGCCTGGAGGAACACCGGAACGATTACGGGATACCACGAAGAGGAGGCGAACTGGAAACTAACTGCCATAACATAGAGAACGGACAGTCCAAGCGCGGAACCCGCGGCGTGCAACGGCGGAAGCGATCGGCACAGGACGCCGATCCCCAGCCCCCAAAGGAATAACAGGGCCGCCAAAGCGCCGGCGTGCGGGGGCCGCAGGAAATCGTTCTCCAGGAAATTTGCGAACGCCGTCGCCGCGATCTCCACCCCGCTGAGCTCGAGTCCGCCCGTCTTGGTGAATACGGTATGGAAGCCGTCTATCTGCTCCTGCTGAAGCAGCTCCGAAGACCCCACGAAGATCGCCTTGCCTCTTACATCGATTTCCCTTTCCGCCGGAGCGCCCTTGTCCGCGAGGCGCAGCGCCTGGAAATAAGGGATCGTGGGGATGGTCCGGGCGCCACCGTAAAAGTTCAGGTAGGCGAAATCCTCACCGCCGTGCATGCGTGCAAACTCATCATATGCAGCGGGCGAAGCGTACAACCGGAATGCAACCACTGGAAGCGTCGGAGTGTCGCCCGCACCCGTCCTGAACGTCCATGTCCTGGTAACCTTGGCGGGAACCTTGGGAAGGGGGAACGGCGCTTTGGCGGCGGCGGATTCCGCGAACGACGGAAGGGGAGAAACCAGTTTCGACATGCCGACGTCAGCCCGGGGTGTCTCCTTCAGATCCCCCATCGAAAGCCTCTCCGTCTGAAGGCGTTCGCAGAGAACGACGTTGCGCGCATTGCGGAACGATTCCGCAAGCCGTTCGTCATCCGACGGGATCCGCGGGTCTTCGAAGAAGACGTCGAACGCTATCACCGCCGCCCCGTTTTCCGACAGGACGTCGGTAAGCCGCGCGTGGAGCGACCGCGGCCATTTCCGCAGGTCGTGCGGCAGATCCATTCGATCCGACGAAGCCTTGTCTATGCTGACTATGACGACTTCCGGCGGGGGCTTCCTCGGCCCCCTCAGACGGAACAGCAACTCCAGGCCAAGGTCTTCCTCGAGGGCAAGACCGAAAGGAGCGAGGCCGATTCCAACCCCCGCCGCTCCGATGAAGAGCCCGAGGATCAAGGAGCCGACCCGGCGGGAGATCATGACGTCATCCGCATTCGAGCGATTCCCTTCCATCCCCTGTCGAGCCGATGGTATAGCGAACAATCCTAATTCTTATAACCGGGTATTGAAATTTTCAAGGAAAAACGACGATATACATTCGGACCGATATAACAATTATTTCGAATATCTCGAAAAATAGCCGTCAACGGGTCAGCCAGGAACGCGAACGAAGGGTGATCGCGGCGTACGGGAAGATCCAGGACAGGGTAAAGAAAGCGAAGTATGAATAGAAGATGAGGATGCTCGGGCGGACGAAGAAACGGGTTCAATGATATTTTCGGATGCCGTACATCAGGGGCTGGAAGATATCGAAGGTTACGCTCAGGTAGACGACGCCGAACAACCCAAAAAGTATTAGCCCGCGAAAGATCCAATCCACAACAGAATCGCCGGAGGGGGCGTTCATCCCCTCCCGGAACGGATTGACGGACTCGGACCGGTTTGACGGCATCCCCTTGAATAACCCCACCCTTACCGGATTCGAGGTAAATTATCTTGGAAAACCGAATTTACGACCGTTTTATTTTTCCGTGCGAAACCGCCCTTTCCAGTATGTTTTACCGGTACATCTGGAAAAAAAATAGTGTTTTGAATTGAATGTGATTCCCAACGAAGCTTTCCGCCGGGGTACGATTATCAAACGGTTCCTCCGGATCGAGTAATGCAGGCCGTTCCGATGCGTATTTCCCCATATTTTTAACGCATTATTGGGCATATCCATGGGAACGAATTCATATTTCCCTCACCGGATTTTTTATTTCCGCGCCTTTCCGCGGGTCCCATACGACAAAATAAACGGCGGCCCCCATCTCTCTTGACATGGAATAGAACATGGATTACATTTCCACAGGTTCCCGCTTTTGGGGAAGCGGGGATTTCGCCTCCAACCGCCTTATAACCGTTTTCGTAATAAAACGGGGCAAGACGTCTACTCGCTCCACGTTGGGCTCGTTGTCTGTCTGACACTAAAGGGAACGAGAGGAACACGGCTGGTGCCATCCGCCTCTCTCCGAAAAACGCAAGTCACCCCCTCTCTCCCTTCCGAAATCCGTAAATATGGCCGATTCGAATCCGTCAAGTGCCTCAACTGCGGCACGTGCACGATAACCTGCGACCTGACAAGCGATGCGGCTTCCTTCCCCCGCAGGCCGATCCAGTTCGCGCTTCTCGGATTGAAGGAGATGGTTCTCGAAGGCCTCGAGCCGTGGCTCTGCCACGACTGCGGCGACTGCTCGACGAAATGCCCGCAGCAGGCCGAGCCGGGGGATTCGATGGCCACGCTCCGCCGCTACCTCATAGCGCAATATGACTGGACGGGCCTTTCCGGAAGGATGTTCAGCTCGAAGGCCTGGGCTGCCGGGTCCCTTCTCATCACCGGGTTCCTGGTCCTCCTGCTGGCGGCCCTTTACCACGTGTACGCGGTGGGATTGAGCGTCGGCGATCTCGTCTCCACGCCGATGAAACTGGATCACATGTTCGGCACGATCACGTGGTTCACTCTCTTCGTGATCCTCGTTCCGTTCTTGATCCTGCTGTCGCATGGCTACCGCATGTACCGGTTCACATTAGGACGAGAGGCGGGCGCTTCTATCCCGCTCCCCCTCCTGCTTTCCGAAGCGAAAATGTTCTTCTTCCACCTGTCGGCGCAACCGGGGATGAAAAAATGCCCGGAGCCTGAGCGGAAAAACCGACGGGTGAAACACCTGACGCTCGCCGCCGGCTGCACGCTGATGCTCTTGATACTTGTGTTCGCCCTGCGGTGGTTCCAGACCGACTTGCCATACCCGGTCTACGACCCCCAACGGTGGCTCGGGTATCTCATAACGGCCGCTCTCCTATATGGGGCCGGCGACATTCTCATCGGACACCTCCAGAAGAAGGAGCCGCTTCATAAAAGATCCGACTTTGCGGACTACGTGCTTCCGTTGCTCCTGTTCCTGACCGCTTTGAGCGGGATCTCGGTGCATGTATTGCGGTACCTGGCCCACGGGATGGAAACCGATGGCCTCTCGACGGCAGCCCATGGTTATGCAATGGCAACGCTTTTCATGTACGCCCTTCACCTGGCCATCGCCGTCCCGATGCTTGTGATCGAAATGCCGTTCGGGCGATGGTCCCACATGATCTACCGGCCCCTGGCGCTCTTCTTCCAGGCCGTCCGGGAGAAGACCGCCGCACTGAATGCGCCGGGAGAGGAAAAAAGCGCGGCATGAACTCGGGAGAAACGCGCCGGAAAGTCGGCTCCGCCATGGTCCTGGGAGGCGGAATCGGCGGGATGGAGGCGGCGCTCGCGCTCGCGGACTCCGGCATCAAGGTCTATCTCGTCGACGCCAAGCCGTCCATCGGCGGGGCGATGTCGCAGCTCGACAAGACGTTCCCGACGAACGACTGCGCGATGTGCACGATGGCGCCGCGGCTGGTCGCCATCGGCAGGCACAAGGACATCGAGATCCTTTCCCAGTCGGACGTGGAGAAGATCGAGGGCGGGCCCGGGAACTTCACGGTCCGGGTGAAAAAACGCACCCGCTTCATCGACGAGTCGAAATGCACCGGCTGCGGAACCTGCGTGGCCAACTGCCCCGCGCGGAACAAGGTCCAGCCGCTGGCCCCGTCGGCGCCCGTGCCGGAGGAAAAATTCCGGGATAAGACCGCGGCGATCCTCTCGAAACACCTGGGGAAGGACGGCATGCTGATGCCGATCCTCCAGGAGATAAACGCGGAGTTCAACTACCTGCCGGAGGATGTGCTGCAATACGTGGCGCGGGAGACCGGCTACCCGCTCTCCCACATTTACAAGGTGGCGACCTTCTACGGCTCGTTCAGCACCGTCCCGCGGGGGAAGCACCTCATCAGCGTCTGCCTGGGAACGGCGTGCTACGTGAAGGGAAGCGAGCGGCTGATGGAAAAAATCAGCGACCGGCTCGAAGTCAAGGTCGGGGAGACGACGCGGGACATGCGGTTCACGCTCAAGCCCGCCCGGTGCATCGGCTGTTGCGGCCTGGCGCCCGCGATCATGATCGACAACGTGGTATACGGCAAGCTGACGGGGAAAGAGATCCCGAAAATCCTGGACAAGTACAAGGCCGGTTGACATGCCCGGACTCTCCGGAAACGGATTGGAAAAAAAGAGGGAAGCGGCGCGGGAGGAGATCTCCCGCAGGAACGCCGCGCTCCGGGGGAAGATCACCGTCCACATGGGGACGTGCGGGATCGCCGCGGGCGCGGGCGAAGTGCTTTCGGCCTTTCGTGCTGAAGTGGGAAAGAACGGCCTGGGCGACATGGGGCTTTGCACCTCCGGATGCGCCGGGATGTGTTCGAAGGAACCCATGGTGACCGTGGAAACGAAGGGCGGGCCCGCCGTCCTGTACGGAGACGTCACGCCGGAGAAGGCGCTACGGATACTGAAGGACCACCTTCAGGGAGGGACCCCGGTGCGCGAGTACGCCCTCGGAATCGGGGCGGAAAGGGACGAAATACCGTTCTTCCGAAAGCAGAAGGCGATCGTGCTGCGGAACCGGGGGATCATCGATCCGGACAGGATCGACGAGTACATCGCCCGTGACGGATACGCGGCCCTGGAAAAGGCCCTGGGAACGATGACGCCGGACGAAGTGATCGAGGAAATCAAGAAGTCCGGCTTGCGGGGGCGCGGGGGGGCGGGATTCCCGACGGGGAAAAAGTGGGAAATCTGCCGCGCTGAAGAAAAGGCGCCGAAGTACCTCATCGGCAACTGCGACGAAGGGGACCCCGGTGCCTACATGGACCGGAGCATCTTCGAATCGGATCCCCATGCGGTCATCGAAGGGATGACGATCGCCGCCTACGCCGTGGGCGCTTCCCACGGCTATTTCTACATCCGGACGGAATACCCGCTCGCCATAAGGAGCGCGCAGGCTGCCCTCTCACAGGCCAGGGAACACGGACTCCTCGGCGCGAACATCCTGGGGTCGTCTTTCGGCTTCGACATAGAGATCAGGGAGGGCTCCGGCGCCTTCGTGTGCGGAGAGGAAAGCTCCCTCATCCATTCGATCGAAGGGGAAAGCCCCGAACCGAAACAGCGCCCCCCTTTCCCCGCACAGGCGGGGATCTGGGGATGCCCCACCGTCATCAACAATGTGGAATCCCTGGCGACCGTACCCGCGATCCTCCGCGAGGGGGCGGAATGGTTCTCTCGGATCGGCACCCCGACGAGCAAGGGAACGAAGATCTTCTCTCTCGTCGGCGCGATCAATAACACGGGGCTGATCGAGGTCCCAATGGGGATCACACTGCGGGAGATCGTGTTCGAAATCGGCGGCGGAATCCAGGGAAACCGGAAATTCAAAGCCCTCCAGACCGGCGGCCCTTCGGGCGGCTGCCTTCCCGAGAGCATGCTCGACCTCCCCGTGGATTACGAAAGTCTGGCGAAGTCCGGCTCGATGATGGGATCCGGCGGGATGATCGTCATCGACGAAGACACCTGCATGGTCGACGTCGCGAAATTCTTCGTCCAGTTCACCAACGACGAGTCGTGCGGGAAATGCGTCTCCTGCCGGGACGGAAGCGACGCGCTGCTCGAAGTCCTTACGAGGATCGCCAACGGCGAGGGCCGCGAGGGGGACCTGGAATTTCTCGATGAGCTTTGCCTGGCCGTCAAGAACGCCTCCATGTGCGGCCTCGGGGCCACCCTTCCCAACCCCGTTCTCTCGACTATGAAATATTTCCGTGAGGAGTACGAAGCGCACATACGGGACAGGAAATGCCCCGCGCTGGTCTGCCGGAACCTGATCCGGTATTTCATCCAGCCCGAAAAGTGCAACGGGTGCCGACTTTGCGCGAAAAACTGCCCCGTCGACGCGATTTCCGGTGATACGAAAACCGTCCACGTCATCGATCACGCCAAGTGCACCAGGTGCGGCGTCTGTCTTGAGGTGTGCCCCCCGAAAGTGTCGGCGGTCATGAAGGTCACGGGACCGCCGGGCCCGGAGGGAACATGATCCGCCTCACGGTGAACGGACAGAGCGTCGAGGTCGAGGCGGGAACGAAGCTTCTCTCCGCGGTCGAGAAGATCGGGGTCAAGGTGCCGACCCTGTGCCACCACAAGGCGCTCACGCCGTACGGCGCCTGCCGGCTCTGCGTGGTCGAAGTCCAGGCGCCGGGCAGGGGTCCCGCGCTCCACGCTTCCTGCTCCTATCCCGCGATCGACGGGATCTCCGTCCTCACCGATACGGAGAGGGTCCGCAGGGCCCGGAAGATCGTCGCGGAGCTTCTCCTTGCCCGATGTCCGGGGTCGGACGTCATCCGGAGGATCGCCTCGGATCTCGGCGTTAAGGAGCCGCGGATCGCGAGCAAAAACGACGACTGCGTCTATTGCGGGCTCTGCGTCCGGATGTGCGCGGAGCGGATGGGCCGGAGCGCTGTCGGCTTTTCGGGGAGGGGCCCGAGGAAGCGGCTCGAGTCGCCCTTCGGGAAGCACAACGGAATCTGCTGGACGTGCGGGGCGTGCGATTTCATCTGCCCCGTCGGGAAGAAAGTGTCTTCCCTCACCAGCGGGAAGGATACGGTCCCGATCCACAACGAATACAACCTGAACCTGGACAGGCGTCCCGCCGTCTCCATCCTCTACCCGCAGGCGGTCCCGAACAAACCGGTGATCGACAAGGAGACCTGCCTCCACCTCAACCACGACGTGTGCGGGATCTGCGAGGCGGTGTGCGAGGCCAAGGCGATCGACTACAAGCGGCAGGACGAAACCGTAGAGCTGAACGTCGGCGCGGTCGTTCTTTCCCCGGGGTTCGAGCTCTTCGACCCGAAGGTCAAGGAGGACCTGGGGTACGGGCGGTACCGTAATGTACTGACGGCCCTCGAATTCGAGCGGATCCTCTCCGCCTCCGGGCCGTTCTCCGGCGAAGTGCTGCGGCCGTCCGACCGGAGCCATCCGAAACGGATCGCTTTCCTGCAATGCGTCGGGTCGAGGGACCACGAGAGGGACTACTGCTCCTCCGTCTGCTGCATGTACGCCACCAAGGAAGCGGTGATCGCGAAGGAGCACTCGAAGGAAGCGCTGCACTGCGACATCTTCTTCATGGACGTCCGGGCATACGGAAAAGGGTTCGAGGCCTACTACGAGACGGCGAAGAAGAACGGCGTGGGCTACATCCGGTGCCGGGTCCCGTCCGTCGAGGAGATCCCGGAGACGGGGAACCTGAAGGTCCACTACCTTGCCGAGGACGACCGGAAAGCTTCCTTGGAGTACGACCTCGTCGTCCTCTCCGTCGGCATGCAGCCGCCAAAAAAAGCGCAGGAGCTCGCCGCGACATTCGGGTTCGAATTGAACGACCACCGCTTCTGCCGGACCTCCGCCTTCCGGCCGATCGAGTCGACTCGGGACGGGGTTTTCGTGGCGGGGCCGTTCACGGAGCCGAAGGACATCCCGGAGACGGTCATGCAGGGGGGCGCCTCCGCGTCGAAGGTCCTTTCGCTCTTAAGCGACGTCAAGGGCAGCCTGATCCTTCCCAAGGAGTATCCGCCGGAACTGGATGTGGCCGGGCAGGAGCCCCGGGTCGGCGTGTTCGTGTGCCACTGCGGAACGAACATCGCCGGGGTGGTCAACGTTCCGGGGGTCGTCGAATACGCCCGGACGCTCCCGGGGGTGGTCTACGCGGAGAACAACCTCTACACCTGCTCCAACGACGCGCAGGAGCGGATCAAGGAGAAGATCCGGGAGCACAAACTGAACCGCGTCCTGGTCGCCTCCTGCACCCCCCGGACGCACGAACCGCTCTTTCGGAACACGATCCGGGAGGCGGGGCTCAATCCCTATCTCTTCGAAATGGCGAACATCCGGGACCAGTGCTCCTGGGTGCACATGCACGAGCCGGAAAAAGCCACGGCGAAGGCGAAGGACCTGGTGCGCATCGCGGACGCGAAGGCGGTTTTGCTTACACCGCTGCGGAAGGGGTCCGTGAGCGTGACGAAGGCCGCCCTCGTCATCGGGGGCGGGGTCTCCGGCATGACCTCCGCGCTCGACCTGGCGGGCCAGGGGTACGACGTCTACCTCCTGGAAAAGGAGAAGGAGCTCGGCGGGAACCTGCGGCGCCTGCGCTACCTGCTCGACGGCGAAGATCCGCGGCGGGAGCTTTCCTCCCTGCTCGGCAAGGTGGAAGCGAGCGACAAGATCGACGTGCTGACGGAGGCCGGGATCGTGAAGGTGGAGGGCTCCATCGGGCACTTCCGCACGAAGGTCCGGACGAACGGAGAAGATAGGGAGATCGAACACGGGGTGGCGATCGTCGCGACGGGGGCGAAGGAATACCTCCCGAAGGAATACCTATACGGGCAGGACGAACGGGTCCTGACGCAGCTGGAGCTGGAGGAGCGGCTGGCGGCGGACGGGAAACGGTTCCTCGCGGGGACAGGCGGCGCGCCGAAGACGGTCGTCATGATCCAGTGCGTCGGATCGCGGAACGAGGATCGCCCCTACTGCTCGCGGATGTGCTGCTCGGAAGCCGTGAAGAACGCCCTGAAGATCAAGGAGCTCTCGCCGGAAACGAACGTCTACGTCCTGTACCGCGACATCCGGACATACGGGTTCCGGGAGGGGTACTACACGAAGGCACGGCAGGAGGGCGTCGCGTTCGTCCGGTTCGACGAAAACCTCAAACCGGAGGTCGCCGCGAACGGGAAGGGGCTGAACGTCGGCGTCCGCGACACGGTTTTGGGATTCGATCTCGAGATCCCCGCGGACCTGGTCATCCTGTCGGCGGGAACGATCCCGAACGAAGAGAGCAAGGCCCTTGCGCAGCACTTCAAGGTCCCGTTGAACCAGGACGGGTTCTTCCTCGAAGCGCACCTTAAACTTCGGCCGGTGGATTTCGCGACCGACGGGGTCTACCTGTGCGGCCTGGCGCACTCGCCGAAGACGATCGAGGAAAGCATCGTCCAGGCGGGCGCCGCGAGCGCGAAGGCGGCCGTCATCCTCTCGAAGGACGCCCTCGACCTGGAGGCGAACATCTCACACGTGGTCGACGCGAACTGCGACGGATGCGCCTACTGCGTCGACCCCTGTCCGTTCAAGGCGGTCACCCTCCTCGAGTACATGTTCAAGGGGGCGGTCAAGAAGACCGTCGAGATCAACGAAAGTCTCTGCAAGGGATGCGGGACCTGCATGGCGACCTGCCCGAAGAAGGGGGTGTACGTCCGCGGGTTCACGCTCGAGCAGATCGGAGCTCAGATTTCCGCGGCTCTCGAGGCGGCGGGCGGATAAAGAGGCCGACGGTGGAAGACGAAACATTCGAGCCCCTGATCATCGTCCTCGCCTGCAACTGGTGTTCCTACGCCGGCGCGGACCTGGCGGGCGTGTCGCGGCAGCAGTACCCGCCCAACGTCCGGATCATCCGCGTGATGTGCTCCGGCATGGTCCATCCGAACCTCGTCATCAACGCGCTCACCAAGGGGGCGGACGGGGTGATCATGTGCGGGTGCCATCCCGGGGATTGCCATTACCTGGAGGGGAACCTTACGGCGCAGAAGCGGGCGGATGGGATCTTCCTCATGCTGGAGGACTTCGGGATCGAGAACGAGAGGTTCCGCCTGGAATGGGTCTCCGCGTCGGAAGGGGGAAAGTTCGCCGCCGTCATGCGGGAGTTCACCGAGGAGGTCCGCAAGCTGGGTCCGAGCCCGTACCGGACATAGCCCCAGGAGCGCGCATGGAGATCGCCAGGAAATTCGAGGGTAAGAAATACATGTGGGACGGCGCGGAGTACAAGGACGAGTCCGAGGCGCGCGCCGCCCGGGAAAGCTACGCGTCCAACGGCTACGACGCGAGGACGTTTCAGGAAGGGGGGGCGTTCTACGTCTTCACGCGCAAACTGGCTACCGAAGTCAAGGTGGAAAGTGCAACGTAGGAACATGTATTCAACCGTCAGGCGAAGGAGGTAAACCATGGTAAGAGTCGCAGAGGAGTGGTTCTCGATCTGCGGGGGGTGCGAGGTGACCGTTCTCGACATCGGGGAACCGTTGCTGGACCTTCTCCCGAAGCTTCAGTTCGTCCACATGCCGGTTCTCATGGACCACAAGATCTTCGGGCAGACGGGGCAGGGCACGAAGATGGAGATTCCCGAGGCGGAAGTCGGCATCATCTCCGGCGGGATCCGGAACGAGGAGAACCGGGAGCTCGCGAAGGAAATGAGGGCGAAGTGCAAGATACTGATCGCCCTGGGAAGCTGCGCATGCTTCGGCGGGATCCCCGCCCTGGCGAACCAGTTCAAGCTCGAAGAGCTGCTCGACAAGGTGTACCGGGGGTCGAAGTCGACGCCACCCGCGCCCACGCCGGCCACGGACATTCCGCCGCTGACCGACCGGGTCTACGCGCTGGACGAGGTCGTGAAGGTGGATGTCTACCTCCCCGGCTGCCCGACGGCGCCGGAAATCGTGGCGCAGGCGCTCGTATCGCTGCTGGAGGGTAAAGCGTTCTCCCTGCCGGAGAGGAGCGTGTGCGACGACTGCCCGGTGAAGCGGGAGGAGAAGGCGGATATCTCCCTGAAGCGTCCGCTCGAATCGATCATCCCGGAAGGCCAGGCCCTCGAGGGGTCCCGCTGCTTCATGGAGCTCGGCTACCTGTGCCTCGGCCCCGTGACGAGATCCGGCTGCGGCGGGTCCGAGAAGACGCCGCGGTGCATCAAGGGGCGGATGCCGTGCCGGGCCTGCTTCGGCCCGATCCGGAAGGACGCGAATCCGCTCGTCGAAATTATGGGGGCGCTTTCCAGCATCGGCCTCGATCCGAAAACCATCCCGGACCGGGCGGCAACCTTCCAGCGCTACATCGGCGCCCAGGGACGGCTGCGGCCCCTGGCGAAAAGACCGTAAAGGAGGTATGCGATGACACAAAAAATAGTTATCCAGCCGGTGACGAGAATAGAAGGCCATGCCAAGGTGACCATCCAGCTTGACGACGCCGGGAACGTCAAGGACACCAAGGTCAACGTGATCGAGCTTCGGGGGTTCGAGAAGTTCCTCCTCGGAAAGCCCGTGGAGGAGCTGCCGCGGATCGTGACGAGCATCTGCGGCGTGTGCCCCTGGTCCCACCACCTCGCGAGCGCGAAGGCGTGCGACGCCGTCTTCGGCGTGGCGGAGATCCCGTCCGCGGGGAGGAAGCTGCGCGAGCTGTGCAACTTCATCGCCTTCACCGAGGAACACATCCTCCAGTTCTACTTCCTCTCGGGGGCCGACTTCGTGATGGGTCCGGACGCCCCTTACGCCGTGCGGAACGTCATCGGGATCGCCGGGGCTGTGCCCGACGTGGCGAAGACGGTCGTCCGGTGCCGGACACTCGGCGCCCGGATGCTGGATAAGGTTTCGGGGAAATCGATCCATCCGGTCACGGCGGTGCCGGGAGGGTTCAGCAAGGCGCTCACCGCCGAAGAGCGGGACGCGATCAAACCCATGGCGCAGGAGATCCACGAGCTCGCCAAGTTCACGATGGACTATGCGAAGAAGAACATCTTCCCGAAATACCTCGAAGTGGTGAAAACGCTGGGCGTCATCGAGACGGGGTTCCTGGGCACGGTGGGGAAGAACGGCGCCCTTGACCTCTACGACGGAGCCCTGCGGATGATGACCGCCGACGGGAAATACGAGGACTTCGCCTCCGGCCAGTACACGGACCACATCGTGGAGCACGTGGAGCCGTGGACGTACCTCAAGTTTCCCTACATGAAGAAAGCCGGGAAGTTCTCCATGGATCTCGCGGCGCCCTCGGGGATCTACCGGGTGAACACGCTCGCCCGGCTCAACGTCTGCGACGGGATCACTACGCCGCTCGCGCAGAAGGAGTTCGAGGAGTTCCGGAGCGCCTTCGGCAGGCCCGCCCAGCTCACTCTCCTCTACCACTGGGCCCGGCTGATCGAGCTGCTCCACGCCTCGGAACGGATCATCGAGCTTTTGAACGACCCGGAAATCACGAGCACCGAAGTGCGGGTCCCGGTCACGCCGAGGGCCGCGCGCGGCGTCGGTTCCGTGGAGGCGCCGAGAGGAACGCTGATCCACGACTACGAAACCGACGACAACGGGATCGTCACGAACGTCAACCTCATCGTGGCGACCACCAACAACAACGCCGCGATCAACATGTCCGTGCGGCAGGCGGCCTCATTGGTGATCAGGAACGGCGTCTATGACGAAGGGGCGCTCAACAAGGTGGAGATGGCGATCCGAGCCTACGACCCATGCCTCTCCTGCGCGACCCATGCGCTGGATGGAAAGCTGCCCGTGAAGGTGGAAATCGTCGATCCGGAAGGAAAGCAGCTCGACGTGCTGACGAACTGCTGACTACTTCCAGCCCCGCCCCGGTCATCTATCACGGACCGGGGCGGGTTTTTTTATTTCGCGATTATCACCTTGGCACTAAGAGAACGATCAAGTAACCTACGCATAATATGCGAGGATAGCTTAACGGAGGCATACAGACGAAACCGATCCACAATATCCGAAAGATACCGTTAATTGCCTTTACGGCGTCCCAAGTAGCACTCCAACTAAGCGGTTACCAAAACGTTCCGCTTGCCGTAGCATTAACCATATTATGTGCTTTGGCGTTGTTATACTGGGTTGCGACACATGACTCTGTAAAAAGATGGGGAGTAAGTCTATATGCTTCTCATGGGGTTGAATATCCCAAAATGACCCTGACCGTAGCAATATTAATTGGGGCTTTGGTTGGAAGTATTGTAGGGGGTGGGAGTTATCTTCTCTTTAAGAGAATATATCAAAAGGAATATCGTAAAACATCAGAGCAACCAAGCTCTCCAACCAACGAAATTGCCAAATCGCAAGTTGGAAAGGGTAATGTTCTGCCACAAACACCGCCAAAAGAATACCCAACGGCGGAGGAAATTGCAGATACGGTCCGCAAGCGGTTGGCGTTAAAGCAAACACCGACGCAGACAAATATGGACCCACCAGCTTTTCGCGAAAAAATTGAGAGCGTGAGCTTTTCGCTTGGGAATGGATTTATTGTTGACGCCCATGCAAAAAGTCACTCTTTGACAATGGCGTGAATTTCTTGAGGAATCCGTCATTTCCCCCTTGACTTCCGTTGGTCTTTGCGAGACAATTCTCCTTAAATATCATTAGCTTACAGGAGAATTCATGTTCCACGTCCGGGACCGACGCACAGGCTCTCTTTTCGACCCTTGGGCGTACCTGGGACCCAAGCGGAGAAAACTCCTCGACCGGTCCTGGGCCGGGCTCTTCCGCAAGGAGATCCTGCCCGACCTGCCGGTCGAGGCGTGCGTATTCCGACGCAATCCGGCCACCATTCCGAGGCCAAACCGGCCACTGTTCCGACGTGAATCCGGCCACCATTCCGAGGGGAATTCGGCCGGTGTTCCGAGCCGATTCCGGCCACTTTTCCTGGGTGGGTCGGAATTG
>JACRCO010000006.1 GCA_016218975.1 Deltaproteobacteria bacterium | reverse complement strand
TGGAGCTTTTGATGTCGCACTACGAGAAGACGGGGGAACGGTCGAGCATGACCATGGTGGAGCGGACGTTGCAGTCCGTGGCGCGGGGCGGGATGCACGACCAGGCGGGGGGAGGTTTCCACCGGTACTCCACGGACGCGAAGTGGCTCGTACCCCATTTCGAAAAGATGCTCTACGACCAGGCACAATTGCTCCACGCCTACACCCGGGCGTACCGGCTCACCCGAAACGACGAGTTCCGGCGCGTGTCCGGGAGAATCGCGACCTATGTGGGACGGGAGATGACGAGCCCGGCAGGGCTTTTCTATTCCGCGCAGGACTCGGAAGCGGACGGGGAGGAAGGCAAACCCTACCTCTGGAGCCGGGAGGAGCTGAAACGGGCGCTTGGGGAAGCGGAGTATGCCCTGGCGAGCCGGGTCTACGGTTTCTCGGGTCCGCCGAATTTCGAGGGCCGGTACATCCTGCACCGGCCGGACTCGTACGAGGACGCGGCGCGGGCCGCGGGGTCTTCGGCTCCCGAGCTGCTCAAGAAACTGGACGCCATCGACGCGAAGCTCTATGCCGAGCGGCGAAAGCGGCGGCAGCCGTCGCTCGACGACAAATCGATCGCCTCCTGGAACGGCCTGATGATCGAGGCCCTTGCCTTTGCGGGCGGCGTGTTGAAGAACGACCGATACGTGCGGATGGCGTCCAGGGCGGCGGACGACCTGATGAAGACGCTGCGGGACAAGGACGGGCAGCTCCTCCACGTCGCGCGCGGGGGCAAGGCGAAACTTGACGCCTATCTCGACGACTACGCCGCAGTTATCCTGGGTCTGCTCGAACTCCACCGGGTCACGGGGGAAACGCGGTGGCTTGCGGACGCGGACCGGATCGGAAACGCGATGGTGGAAAAGCTGTGGGAGCCGGGCGGAGGATTCCGGTACGCCGCGCCTTCGGTCGCGTACCTGATCGCGAGCCCGCGCGACTCCTTCGACGGCGCGTTTCCCTCCGCCCACAGCCTCGCAGTGCGGGCCATGACGGGCCTTGCCGCGGCGGGCCGCCCCCGGTATGCGCGGTACGCCGCGCAGACGATGGCCGCTTTCGAGCCGGCCGCCCGGAAGGCACCGCACGCCCTTCCCTACATGCTCTGGGGCCTGCACGAGTACAGGGTCGCGAAGCTTTCCGAAGACGCCCCGCCCGTCGAAGGGCCCGGCCTCCCCTCGACCGCCGGGCTGGTGACCATCGAAGGCCGCCTTTCCCGGAGCAAGTTGTCTCCGGGGGAACCGGTGGACCTCGTCGTGACCATCAAGATCGATGAGGGATGGCACCTCAACGCGAACCCGGCCTCCCTGCCTTCCCTTGTTCCCACCGCCGTCGGAGCCGCGCTTGAAGGCGGGAAGCTGGCCGTTACCCCCCGATATCCGGAGGGCAGGATCATCATGATCGGTCCGGAAAATGACCGCGTTTCGGTCTACGACGGCCGGGTCGAGATTCCGGCCCGTCTCGTCCCCGTCCGGCTTCCCCAGAGCAAAACGGAGGGGCGCCTTTCCGTCTCCGTTGAGGCGCAGGCGTGCAACGAGACCGGACGCTGCCTTGCGCCTGCTACCATCCGGACGGAAATCCCGGTCCGATACCGGAACGACGGAGTAACCGGGCGAACGATTTCCCCGGCCGACTGACCCGGGGCCACTCGCATGAGCGCGCCACTTCCGAAACCGTGTGCGGCCGGCAAGGGAACGGAGCACCCCTCCCCTCAGGTCTTCCCACTTCACCCGCCCGACTGCGCAAAAATGGTTGACACCGTAGTATGGTACGGAGTGCATCATATGTTCAGATACCGTGTGGAGGATCTTCGATGGCTTTGACGATCGGGCAGGTTGCTTCACGGTGTGGGGTCGGCGTCGAGACAATTCGGTTTTACGAGCGGGAGGGCCTGATCGCGCAGCCTTCGCGTCCGGAATCGGGATTTCGCCAGTACCCGCCGGATGCCGTCCGCCGGGTCCGATTCATACAGCGGTCGAAAGACCTCGGGTTTTCGCTCCGGGAGATTCGGGAGCTGCTCTCCCTGCGCGTCGATCCGGCGACCACCTGCGACACGGTGAGAAAGCGGGCCGAGGCAAAGATCGCGGACATCGAGGCGAAGATCGGACACCTGCAGGACATCAAACGCGCCCTGGTGAAGCTGACGACGGCATGCCGAGGGCGAGGGCCAACCGGGGAATGCCCGATCCTGGAGGCACTCGGAGACGGGGAGTGAAGTCGTACCGTAAGCCGAAGGGCGATTAAAAAACGCGGGGGAGGGAAGGCATGAACTCGACCGAAGGAGAACATGAAGGAGAGACTCCGAGGTGGAGTCTTGTCGGGGCAGGGGCCGCGGCAGTCGGAGCCTCTGTTTGCTGCCTTGGACCTCTGTTGCTCCTGGCTGTTGGCGTAGGAGGCGCGTGGATCGGAAACCTGACGGCGATGGAACCGTACCGGCCCTACTGGATGACGGCCACGCTGATCTTCCTCGGCCTGGCTTTCTTCAGGGTCTACCGGAAACCAAAGGAGGTCGCATGCGCTCCCGGAAGCGCCTGCTCGTCCGACGGGGGCCGATGGAACAAGATCCTCCTATGGATCGTCACGGCTCTGGTCCTCGGACTGCTTGCCCTTCCCTACCTGATCTCCTACGCCTACGCCGGAGGTCCCGAGGAGTCCGCCGTCACCCGACAGGCGACCCTGTCCGTCCGCAACATGACGTGCGGAGCCTGCCCGGTGATCGTCAAGAAAAGCCTCACCCGGGTCGACGGGGTCAAGGACGCGAAGGTGACATTGAGCCCGCCCCAAGCCATCGTGACCTACGACCCCGCGAAAGTTCGGGCGGAGCGTCTGGTGGAGGCGACAACGAAGGCAGGATTCCCGTCCACGATCCTTGCCGAAGGAGGAAAACGATGAAAGTCGAGATCCTTTATTTCGAAGGGTGTCCCAACCATATTCCCACGGTAGAGATGGTAGAGGGCGTGCTGCAGCGTGAAGGAATCGGTGCGGAAGTCGCTGCGATCGAAGTACCCGACATCGAAACCGCCCACACCCTGCGATTCCTGGGATCCCCCTCCGTCCGCGTGGACGGCGCGGACATCGAGCCGGGTCGCGAGAAGGACCCGTCGTTTTACGGCTGCCGCACCTATTCGGTCGGCGGGAGGACGATCGGAGTGCCGCCGGAGCAATGGCTCGCGGACGCACTCCATCGCCGGGGTCCAAAGAGAAGTCGGTCCTGCTGTTCCACGCAGCGGAGAGAGACCTGATGATCCGGGAGGAAGAGGAATGGAGCGATATGACCTGATCATACTGGGAGGCGGTGCGTCGGCCTTCGCGGCCGCAACGGAAGCGGACCGGATGGGCCTGCGCAGCGTCATGATCAACGCGGGCCTCCCCATGGGCGGCACCTGCGTCAACGTGGGGTGCGTCCCCAGCAAACACCTGCTGGCCTTGGGCAAATCCCTGCACCATCCCTCCCGTCCCGCCTTCGAGAGCGTCGGCCCGGTCCGGCCGGCGTTCGAGTTCGCGAAGGCGATGGAAGAGAAGGATGCCCTGGTGTCCGGACTCAGGGAGCAGAACTACCGCCAGGTCTTCGGGAGTTTCCGCCACGTGGAGTGGGTGGAGGGCCGGGGGACTTTCGTCGCGAGCAACGTCGTGGAGACCGCCGGCAAGGAGATGGAAGGAGGCAAGATTCTGATCGCCACGGGGTGCTCCACCTATGCTCCCCCCTTCGAGGGGCTGAAGGAGGCCGGCTTTCTCACTCACATCGAAGCCCTGTCCCTAAAACGCCTCCCCTCTTCCCTGATCGTCCTGGGCGTGGGTCCGCTGGGGTTGGAATTCGCGCAGATCTTCAGCCGGATGGGGACCCGGGTGACCGTGGTCGCAAGGGGGAAAAGGATCCTTAAATCCCAGGAACCGGAGATCTCGGATGCCCTCAGGGGATACATGGAGGAGGAAGGGATCGAGATCGTCACCGAGGCACCGGTGGTCCGCGTGGCTAGAACAAACGATGGGAAGACGGTAACCATCGAGACGCCGGCGGGGCAGCGGACTCTTGCGGCGGAAGACATCCTGGCGGCCACCGGCGAACGGGGCAACGTCGAGGGGCTCGGGCTGAAGCGGATCGGCGTTGCGACAGTGGGCGACTCCTACATCCGGGTGAACGAGTTTCTCCAGACCGATGTGCCCCACATTTTCGCTGCCGGTGACGTGACAGGGCAAAGATGTCTCGAAACGGTGGCGGCCAAACAGGGAAAGATCGCCGTGGAGAACGCCTTCAACGGGGCGAATAAGAAGATCGACTTCCTTTCCGTCCCCCACGCTGTCTTCACCGACCCGGAGGCGGCCGGGGTCGGCATGACGGAGGAGCAGTACATGGCTGCCCATGGTACCTGCAACTGCAGGACCGTGCCCCTCGACCGGGTCCCTCGGGCGGTGGCCGTCCGGGACACGCGGGGCCTGGTGAAGATGGTGGCGCACCACGAGACGGGCCGGGTCATGGGGATCCATGTCCTCGCCCCTTGCGCCTCGGAGATAATCCACGAGGCGACCCTGGCGGTGAAGATGGGCCTCACCGTGGACGATCTGATCGACACGGTGCACGTATTCCCGACCTACAGCGAGGCGATCAAGATGGCCGCCCAGGCGTTCCGGCGGGACATCTCCAACATGTCCTGCTGCGTGGAGTAGCGCTCCGTGCCTGGGAAAGGAGTTGCCATGACAAGAAATGAAACCGGGAGTTTGAGGAGGAGATTTCTCGCCGTCCTTGTGGGCACGGCCCTGGTTGCAGTTTGCTGCTTTACGCCTGTGCTGGTGATCCTGCTGGGTGCCGTAGGATTGAGCGCGCTGACCTCCTACCTGGATCTCGTCCTGTTTCCCGCCTTGACGGTCCTTCTCGCCTTGACCTTCGTCTCTTATCGGAGATGGAAAAAGTCCTGCGAGTGTTCAGCAGAGACAGCGGATTCCGGAAGCCGGGAAAAGCGGTGATCTTGTCTCCCCCCCTTGACACTGTACCGTAGTACGGCGCGCAAGATGGAATTTGAAAGGAGGAGTCGATATGGACGTCAAGAGAAGGGTTGAGATCTATAGCGCGGGTTGCCCGGCGTGCCGGGAGGCGGAGGAGTTGGTTCGCCGCATGAGCTGCCCCTCCTGCGAGGTGCAGGTTCTCGACATGAAGGACGAATCCGTCGCGAGAAAGGCCAGGGAGCTCGGCATCGGAAGCGTGCCGGCGGTCGTGGTGGACGGAAAGCTCGCCGACTGTTGCGCGGGACGGGGGCCGGACGAGGAGACACTGCGCGCGGCGGGGGTCGGAAGACCGATCCAGTAAGCTCTCGGGAAACGTGGATCCCGGCCCGGGAGGAACAGGCCCGTTCCCTTTGCACGAGGAGACCGTCCCGCTCGATTCGAGCCCTCTACGAGATGTCCCGCTTCTTCTCCTCGTACTCCTCCCGGGAAATCTCCCCGCGGGCGTACCGTTTTTTGAGGATGTCCAGAGCCGACTCCTCGGTCCTTTGTCCGGAACCCGCCCGGAATCTCTGGAGGGCCCAGACCGCCAGCAACACGACGCCGACCGCGAGTATGAGCCAGAAGATTGCGGCGATCACCATCCAGAACCCCATCCCGCCTCCCATCATGCCGTTGCCCATCACAGGAACCACCTCTTCATGGGGCTCAAAGCCCGAGTCTCCGCCGGCCCAACCCGGGAAGGAATTTACGATGCGACCGTCAGAAGGACGGTTTCATGATAGCCGTTCAGGCCGGGCGGGTGGGTAAATCGTAAGTGCTGCAGGTAAAGACTTTATTCCTTCACCCGTTTCTCACGGTACTGGATATAGGCGTCCCGGACGCTCGAGGGGCCCAGGATCGGGAGGACAACGTACATCCCGTGGCCGATACCGTATACCCCAAGCGTCTGCCATGGTGAGAAATGCGGGCGAGAAAGCAGACCGAAACGGAATACGCCTCTCGGAATCTAACCTGCGCGGGGCAAGGTCGTGCGCCTGCAAGGGACGCAAGAGAGGCCGGGCGCCGAAAGCTCCGCCCCTTCGGCGGTGATTACATAAGAGATATCAGGTACATCGGTCGCCCAACCCACGGAAAGGGAGGAACCATGAAATTCCTGAAGTCCGCGTTGTTGTGCCTCGCCCTCGCGGCGTTCTTTGCCGCGCCAATGCTCGCCGTAGCGGCGGAGAAAGGCAAGGACGCGATGCCGGCGGCCGCCGGCAAGGACCTTTGGGCCTACCTCTCGAAGGTCAAATACCAGCAGAAGTTCGCTCTCTGGCCCGGCAAGGAAAAACTTTACAAAGGGACCGAGCCCCACGGTGCGCTCCTTACCACTTACGTAAACAAATCCGCCCTTGGCGCCATCAAGGGGAAAAAGGGGACGATGCCCGCCGGCGCGATCGTGGTCAAGGAGAACTACATGCCGGACAAGAAACTCGACGCCATCACCGTGATGTACAAGGTCAAGGGGTTCAACCCTGAGGGCGGTGACTGGTTCTGGGCGAAGTACGCGCCCGACGGCATGGTCCAGGCCGAAGGAAAGACCGGAATGGCCGAGATGTGCATCGGTTGCCACGGGAAAGTCAAAGGGAACGATTTTCTGTACACAGGCCAATTGAAGTGACGTTCACTGCGGGGGGAGAGCCGGCCACCTCCCCCCGAGTCCTTCCGCCCACCGTTGTCGTCCGGGAGCCTCTCGTGCCCCGCTTTCACGGGCATTGCCCACATTGCCTAAACTCTTTTCTCGCGGATTCAAGGTTGACCCCCCCTCTCCGCCTGGAATTCCTGTCTTGCCTCTGAAAGGTTTCCGCCGACCGCGCGACCAACAGGAAGGAGACACGAGGCAAGGAGGCGCGGAGATGCGAATGCGGAGGTTTCTCATGGCGGTCACTGCGGCAACCGTGGTGGGAATGGTGGGCATACCGTTCGCCCAAGCAGGGACCGCCGTCAGGGAAGACGGCAAGATCTACATTGTGGATCAGAGGGGCGAGCGATGGGATGTCACCCATGCGGCATCCTTGGGATTCGACCCCGAGGGGTTCCAGTACGGGATCGGGCGGAACGCCTTCACACCGCTGGACGATTCCCGAATACGCAAGGGAGATGCACGGATCCCCGAGTGGACCCGCGTGATCGGAGCGAAGAGCGGGGCGTCCGCCCTGGCCTTTTCGGTCCCCACCCTCTGGAGTCACGAGGTCGCCAACAGCAACCTCGCGGGAAAGCCGGTGGCTGTAGGGTATTGACCGCTCGTAGACCTGGCGGCCGTGTATAGCCGCCAAATAGACGGGCAGACGCTGACCCTTTCCCCATCAGGGTGGACCTACCGGAACACCTTTGTCCTGTACGACCGGGAGACGAACACGCTTTGGTACCCATACGCCAAGGGGCTTTTGGGGATACAGGGGAAATACTTCAAGCGGTGGCTCCCCAAACTTCCATCCGACGACACCACCTGGGGAGAGTGGAGCAAGCGCCACCCGTCCTCCGAAATTCTCCAGTGAGCGGGCGGACCGGCGTATTCGCGCAAGGGCAGCAAAGCGGCCGCGTGCCGAAAGCTCCGCCCCTCCGGCGGTGATCACATAAGCGATATCAGGTACATCGGTCATTCAACCCACCGAACGGGAAGAACGATGAAATTCCTGAAGTCCGCGTTGTCAACGCAGTCGACGATCCGGAATGGAGAAAAACCACGGGCGAACCCTCCTTTCAGGTGCAACAGGATTCACGACTCGGAGATTCCCTCTGCTCGCCTGCTCTCTGAAAAACCCTTCGAGATCGCCCGCCGGTTTGTGACAGAATATGGCCCGGATGGCGGGAACAGCCTCGCTGTCAATGCGGACTGGAGTCCAGACACAGGTATGATCGCTAAAGAAAGAAACTCTTCCCACCTATATATCATCCATGATATATAGGCTATCCCGGTGCGGCTGAAGGTATCCCAACAGGCCATCATTGACCTGGGACGACTACCCGCAGGAATACGCGCCAGGCTATGGAGGGCAACCCAGACCTTGAAATACGAACCGTTCCCGAACGGACTCTTTGACGACATCGAGGTCGAATCCGGCCCGATTCGCGTCTACTCGAAAGAAGTCCCTCCCATCAACAAGCTCAAGGTAATAAGTCCCCCAACCAACTACCGGATTCTTTACATGATCGACAAACCTCACGATACGGCTTTCGTCGTCTCCGTCAGAAAGCGCGACGTGGCATACGAAGCCACGCCCATGCACCTGGCCATGTTGCGATCGATCGTCAAGGACTACTTCGAAAATCGGAGATGGGAGAATGGCCATTAAGACTCTCGCCTACATGACGACTTTCACGTCTTCCTCGGCAACAGCAAACGAGTTCCGGGATAATCGGCAACTGCGGAGGAAGACAACAGCCCAGTTCATACCTCCGATGAAGGCGGTTTACACCGAAGAGGAAGCCTTCGAGATCCTCTTCCCGGATGAGAGGTCCAAGCAAACGTTTCGTGAGGAAAAGGCCCGCATGGATCGGAATCTTCTCGACAACATTCGCACGGGGAGGGTCAATCCGATACGGGGTTGGCGGATCCTCAAAGGAATGGACCAGAAGGCCATGGTGAAGGTGACGGGCATCAGCCAGCCGAATCTATCCCGCCTGGAGAAGAAAGGCGCTCCGACTCCGACAGTTGCCACGCTCAGGAAAATCGCCGCGGTGCTGGGCGTATCCATCGAGGATCTTATCCATGACCAGTAAACTCCTCCCCCGCTTCAAGTACGGGCTCGTCTGCGACGAAATCCGGGAGGAGAAGTCGAATAAGACCCTGATCGTCGGCCTATACGGCTCCAAGATCATCGTGCCCGGCGTCCCGGGGATAATGGCCAAGCTCTGCTTTCGTCTGTGTTTCGACGCCACCAGAGCGTATCCCGAGAATTTCGATCTCATGATCAGAAGGCCTGACGGTAAGGTTGAAGGTCCTTTCCCGGTGAAGACCCCCCGCCTTGAGGACGAGGACGAGGGGTACATAAATATCTCACTCGTCCCCTTCCCGGTTGGCGCGGAGGGCCCTTACGAAGTCTTGGCCAGAAACGAGGGACAAGAGGCGAAGGTCTTGTCTTTCCGTGTCGTGAAAGGCGCCATTCCGGCCTGAAATACAGGTCCCCCTGCCGGGCTGATTCCTTCCCGATTCAACTCGCGCTCTCGCTCCCGACGCCACAGCCCGGAAAAGAAATCGGGCCAAATCCGCAACCCCCCGCGCAACCGGAACGGAGTCGATGAGAGAGCGCCTAAATGGCGCTACACAACTATGCGTTTTATAAAGGAGAAATGGCGCGCCCCATCTGAAAGAATTCGAACCGCGTCCGAGATACCAATCGAGGTAAACCTGACGGACGAGGACGCGGTTCCAGTTTACGTGAAGATTTCGGAAAAAGTCTTACATCTCCGAAGGTTGGAGATGACTTACACCAGCATCGCCAAGCACTTGGGGGTCAACCTGTGGATGGCGAAGAAAGCGGCACGGTGGGGCAAAATCCAGAAAGCATAGGCAGGGCAGCATAGACAGGATGCAAAGACAGGATTGACTTGCGTGTCGATCAGGAAGATAATGTAACCCTAAAGGAGGTTACATACCATGCTGAGAGTCCAATTGGGCAAGGCCATCGACCTCTTCGCCGGTTGGGGTGTCCGCCAGAAAGAGCTGAGCCGTTTCCTCGAGGCCGGCGTCGTCAAAGCCAGCCTTTCCGGACGGGGAAAGGGAAGCCTGAGGTTGCTGGACGATCACTCCGTCTACGACGTCTACCTCGGCCACACGTTCCATGAACTTGGACTCCCCCCGCGTCGGATCGCCAAGATCGTCGAAAACGTGCGACCGCACTACCCTGCCTGGATCACGGGGAAGCAGAAATGGCTCATTCTTCGGTTCCACCCGACCAGGGGCGAGGTCATCGCGCCGCCAACGATCCGGATAGACCTGTCGCAGCCTCTCTCCCTGCTCCGCCATTGCGAGTCCGTTAAGGAAGAGGTTGCCTCAATTCGCAGGGGACGCCCAAAGAACGATTGGAGAAGGCAGTTCCGGGAGACAGCGGACGCCATAGCGAAGGAGATGCGGAAGGCAAGAATCACAGAGGAAGACATCGAAGATGCCGTATTCGACGTCCGATCAGAGCGCAGTTCACGCGCCGGAAAGGGCGAGACGGCCGTTGTCACCATCACGGCGAGGTAAGCGCCACCGCTACGTTTTGGACACGAGCGTCCTCATGAGGGGAATCCAGGCTTTCTTTTCTCCCACCCGGAAGGAGCAGGCCGTCTCGGCCAATCCCTCTCGCCTTCTCCTCGAGAGATGGCTGGATTATAAGAAACGCTCCTTCGATCTCATCCTGACCGAAGATATCCTTGACGAGTACAAGGAGGTGCTCAACCGCCTTCGGATCCGGGCCGCACATACCGGCAATCTTATCGCCTCGTTGCGTCGTGGCGGCGTGCTGGTCCAACCTTGGTATTCCGTCGAGATCTCCCC
The DNA here is from genome assembly GCA_016218975.1 of Deltaproteobacteria bacterium. NCBI lineage: Bacteria > Pseudomonadati > Myxococcota > Myxococcia > Deltaproteobacteria bacterium. The sequence continues at coordinate 1,648 of JACRCO010000006.1, read as the reverse complement.
TGACCCCGCTGATAACATCTTCTTCGCTGCCGCAGTAGCAGGAAAGGCTCAAGCGATCATCACATCGAACCCGAAACACTTCCCACCCGTAGAGGGGATCCGGATCCTCACCCCGGAAGACGCGCAAAAGGAACTTTCCGGGCCATGACGGATCGCGAGGCGCTGCGGCGGAAAATCGCCGACGAAGAGGCCAGGCTCACCCAGGTCGAGAAGGAACGGACAGAGGCGCTCGCGAGACTCCAGGAACTCAAGGGCCAGCTGGCGGCAGAAGATTCCGCCTCAACTCTCTTGACGCCAGTGCCGCCCCACAATTTACCACTCCTGCACAAGATCCCGCATACCGCCGAGGAAAAGGTCGCTCTCTTCCGGAGCCTCTTCCGGGGCCGAGAGGACGTTTTTCCGAAACTTTGGGAGAACGCCAAGACCGGCCGGAAAGGCTACGCCCCCGCCTGCTCCAATGAATGGGTGGGCGGCGTATGCAGAAAGCCCCGCATTAAGTGCGGAAGCTGTTCACACCGTTCCTTTATCCCTAACACCGACCAGGTCGTCGTCGACCATCTGCAGGGCCGGCACGTGATCGGGGTCTATCCCCTGCTTCCGGACGAAACCTGCTTCTTCCTTGCGGCGGATTTCGATGGACCGTCGTGGCGGGAGGATGTGGCGGCATTCGTTGAGACCTGTCGGCGGACGGATCGCGTGATCGGGATCCCGTCGCCATTCTTCGAGGACGAACAGGAATCGAAGCCATGGACTCGCACTCCGTCCCGAAAACCGGCCGAAGTGCCCATAGAGGGCCTCCTCCCGAAAGAAGTCCATGCGGTCCTCTCCCAGCGGCTTTTCGTACAAAAAGCCGGCCTGCCGTCCCCCCTGGTCAACCGTATCAAGCGGCTTGCCGCCTTCCAGAACCCCGAGTTCTACAAGAAGCAGAAGATGCGACTCTCGACCGCCACGACTCCGAGGGTCATCTCGTGCGCGGAGGACCTTACCGATCACGTCGCTTTGCCCCGGGGATGTCGGGACGACCTGGCCGATCTGCTCAGCGGATACGGCATCAATCTTTCCATGGAGGAGAAGCGGTACGAGGGAGAACCTGTCGCGTTCCGGTTCCAAGGACGCCTCACCGCGATGCAGGCTGAAGCGGCAAAGGCACTCCTTTCACATGATGATGGGATCTTCGTGGCCCCGCCCGGCTCCGGGAAGACAGTGGTCGGCGCGTACCTCACGGCAGCGCGTGGGCGCAATACCCTGGTGCTCGTCCACCGGAAGCCGATCCTCGACCAGTGGGTCGCCCGGCTTTCCTCGTTCCTGGGAGTCGAACCAAAATCGATCGGCCGGATCGGGGGCGGGAAAAATTCTCCCAACGGCCGCATAGACGTCGCCATGATTCAGAGTCTTGTGCGAAAAGGGAAGGTCGCCGACCTCGTGGCCGGCTACGGGCACGTGATCGTGGACGAATGCCATCACCTACCGGCGGTTTCATTCGAGCGGGTTTTCTCGGAGGTTAGCGCGTGGAACGTCATAGGCCTTACGGCCACCCCCTATCGCCGGGACGGGCACCAGCCGATCATCCACATGCAGTTGGGTCCGGTCCGGTTCGCATTCTCCCGCCATCGCAGCGCGGAGGAACGGACCTTCGAGCGGCGCCTGA
>JACRCO010000005.1 GCA_016218975.1 Deltaproteobacteria bacterium | reverse complement strand
TGCCTGTTCCACAGGAGACTTGTCGCCCGGGGGAAGCAGCGCTACATCGGCGCCCGCAAGCGCCATCAGGCGCGACGAAAGGAGGCGCGGAAGGACCGACACGGTCGGCTGGATGTCTTCCCTGGTGATCGTGGCGAAGGGGGTTATGGCGACCTTACGAGGATATTCCGCGGCCGCCGCCGAAAGCGCAAGAAAGAGGGACACAAGGATATACAGGCAGACCGCTCCGGCCCGCCCTGCCGCTTTACACGTCTTTTTTCCCATTCGGGCGAATCTACCAGACCATCCCAAACGCGTCAAACACAAAAACAGGGACGTTCTTAAAAAGTCGCTGGGCCAGATGAAGCGCAAGGACAGGAATGGACTGTCGAGGATATTGATATTCCGTCTTACCGGGAGGAAAGCCTTCCGGCTATTTTCCCCTGGATCCCGCCGAACCCGCCGTTCGACATGATCAAAATAAGGTCCCCCGGCCGCGACGTCTTCGAAAGGCGATCGACGATCCCGTCCACTTCCTGTATATAAAACGCCTCGCGACCGGCGGTCCGCACCGCCTCCACGACCGCTTCGGGATCCAGACGCTCCTCCGGCGGGATCTTATCCATGCCGAAAACTCCCGCGACGACGACCGAATCGGCCTCCGCCAGAGACGCGGCGAACTCGGCCTGGAAGACCCTGCGCCTGCTGGTGTTCGATCTGGGCTCGAAGACCGCCGTGATGCGCCGCCAGGGGTATCTCGCGCGGACCGCCTGGATCGTTCCTTTAACAGCCGTCGGATGGTGTGCGAAATCGTCCACGACCAGGACGCCGCCGTACTCCCCGACCTCCTCCTGCCGCCTGCGCACGCCCGCGAATCCCGCGAGAGCTTCCGCCACCCGCGCAGGATCGTATCCGAAATGAAATAGCGCGATCGACACCGCCGCGGCGTTGGCGGTGTTGTGCCGCCCGGGAAGTTTCCATGCGAATTCGTGCACCGCCCCCCTCCCTTCCAGCCGGAAGCGGGTTAGTCCGCCTTCCTCCGTAACGTCATGAACCCGCCATCCGTTGCCGGGCGAATTCAATGGCACTCCGGGGTTTCCCGCGTAGAAAACGACCGGGCAGGAGGCTTCCGAAGCGACCTCGACCACATCGGGGTAATCCGAGCAGGCGATCAGCAGGCCGTCCCGCGGGATCAGGCGTACGAGCTTGCGGAACGATTCCAGCAGGTGCGGAAGGTCCCGATAGATGTCCGCGTGGTCGAACTCGATGCTTGTAAGCAGGACGATCTTCGGGAGGTAATGGAGGAACTTCGGTCCCTTGTCGAAGTACGCCGTGTCGTACTCGTCCCCTTCGACGACGAACCGCGGCCCCGTTCCCACCCGGTAGCTGACCGGGAAATTCCTCGGCACCCCGCCGATGAGGAACGACGGGGCCTCGCCCAGCGCATACAGCGACCAGGCCATGATGGAAGTGGTCGTGGTCTTGCCGTGAGTGCCCGCGACGACGATCGACTCCTTCCCCTCGATGAAGAATTTCGCCAGCGCCTGCGGCATCGACAGGCTTGGGATCCCCCTGCGGACCGCTTCAAGGCACTCGGGGTTATCCCTGGACACCGCATTCCCCACGATCACAAGGTCGGCGTCCGCCGGTATGTTTTCCGCGGCATACGGGGAAAACAGGGAGATCCCCAGCGCCTCCAGCTGCGTGCTCATCGGGGGGTAGACGTTCGCATCCGAGCCGGTAACCCGGAACCCTTTCTCCTTCAGCATCCCGGCAAGCGACGCCATCCCCACTCCGCAGGCGGCGATGAGATGAACGTTCTTCATGGAAACAGTTCCTCCATCACGGTGTCATGCAGGAGGGGCCGCAGGCTTTTTAAACCGTCGTTTTGTTTCCCGTAGAATATCCTGTTCGTGAGAAGAACCACGGTCGCCTCCCGGTCGGGATCGATCCATATGGAGCATCCGGTGTATCCAAGGTGACCGAACGATCCTTCGGGGAAATGCCTGCCCGCCTGCGAAACGCTTCCCTTGAACGGAGTCGGAGTGTCCCATCCCGGAGTCCTCGGACAGCCGGGGGGCTCCGTGACTTTCGTGGTCATCCTGACCGCGGACGACCGGTTGAAAATTCTTCCCTCCCCTCGCCTCGCCCGGAGGATCTCCCGCGCGAAAAGGAACAGATCGTACGCCGTGGAAAACACTCCCGCGTGGCCCGCCGCTCCTCCCATCGCCGACGCGTTTTCATCGTCTACGATGCCCACTTTCTCCATCCGCCGTATCTCCGAATATCCGGTGGACACCAGCCTCCCGGTCTCGCACTCGCTGTAGCCGTCAAGCGGAAGGTAGGAAGTATCCCTCATTTCCAGCGGCTCCGCGATCTGCCGCAGGAGAAGTTTTTCGAGCGGCTGGAAGGAGACAAGTTCCATTGCGCGCCCCAGGAGCATGAAGCCCAGGTCGCTGTAGACGCAGGCGGTGCCGGGCTCGGCCTGGAGCGGCAGGCGCAGGATTTCCTCGACGATCCGGTCGTGCGCCTCGGAGGATCCCCACATCCGTCTCTTTTCCTTCTTCTCGACGCGGAGGATCTCCTCGTAAAACGGCTCCCAGGCGGGAAGCCCCGAAGTGTGCGCAAGCAGATCGACGAACCGGATTCCGGCGGCGGCGCGATCCGTAGAAATCGATGGGAGCACGGCGGACAGCATGTCCCCGGGCCCGATCTTCCCTTCCTGGTCCAGCACGAAGAACAGGCCCGCGGCAAGCGGCTTGGTGAGCGACGCGATGTCGAAGACCGATGAATGACGCGCGTCCCCCGCCGCGGCCTGGAACATTACTTCCTCGCCGCACGCGGCGAGCATGACGGCCGCGGTATACGCCTTGTCGCGCACGCCTTGAGCGAGAAGTTCCTTCGCTTTCCGGAAGTGATCCGTCCCGCCGGACATGGAAGACGCCATCAACCGGCCACCGGGGATTCGAGAAGGTACAACCTGCCGCGGGAGTCGATCCGCGCCCGCACCCCGAACGGAAGCGCATAGTTCGGCCCCTCATGCCCCGCGGGGAATCCATACCACACCGGGACGGAGAGGCTGCGCCCCGCGTAGGCGAAGACCCTGCGCAGATCTTCCCCGGTATCGCCGCCGACCGGCCGGATCTTTCCCACGACGATCCCCGCGATCCCGCGAAGGCGCCCCGACTGGATCCACTGAGTGAGCATCCGGTCGATCCGGTAACAGGGCTCCGCCACGTCTTCGAGAAACAGAAGCGCGCCGCGGAAGTCCGGCTCGAAGGGAGTGGAAAGAAGCGACGTGATCACGGAAATGCAGCCGCCGGAGAGAATGCCTTCCACCGCGCCGCCGCGCAACCGCTCGCAGGGTAATCCCCACGGCTCAAGCGGAGACGCCTCTCCCGCCGCGAGCCGGGCGAAAGCCGCAAGGGCCGGGCCGTCGGCCCGCGTCGCAAGGTCCGCCGCGGCCATCGGGCCGTGGATGGAGGGTATCCCGAGCCGCGTGGAGAGATAGGACAGGATCGCGGTGAGATCGCTGTAGCCGACGACGAGCCGCGGGCGGCGGGCGAATTTTTTCCAGTCGATATGCGGAAGCAGCCGAGTCGTCCCGTACCCGCCTCGGGCAGCCATCGCCGCGCGAGCCTCGGGGAGAGAAAGCGCCCATAGCGCCTGGTCCGTGCGATGGGAGTCGCTCCCGGCGAGATAACCGTCCTTACTCATCAATCCGTCGGCGACCTCGGGCACGAAGCCCGCTTTGCCGAGCCGCGCGATCCCCCGGGATAGCCTTTTCGAATCGACCGGCCCCGCAGGCGCGAATATCGCGATCACGTCCCCTTTCCGGAGCGGGAGAGGCTTTTTCGCTTTATGCATCTTCTCTCCTTGCGGGAATCAGGTAGATTAAGTTCGCCACCGTGAACAGGACCGACGATACCAGCATGGGAACCGCTCCCGGGTCCCTGTTCGCGTCGAAGACGGCGAACGGCGCGCCCCACGGCGTTGCGCCGAAATTCTTTATATAGAATCCGTAGCCTTCGTGGAAGAGCGGCTCGTTCGATCGCACCACGCCCCGGGCGACGGGGGTCGTGCCACGGAAAAGCGTCACCTTCGCCGAGAAATCCTTCGGGTAGCCCTCGGGCGCCATCACCGCGTCGAACCGGTCGAGCGAAAGGATCAACCCCGTCGAACCGACGGGCGCGAATTCCCGCTGGGGAACGGCCACGCCCGGAATGCGGTCGCCGTACAGGCTGCTGACCAGGTGGGACAGGACCACCCCCAGGAATGCGATGTGCATCACGTGAGGTAGAATTTTTCGCAGCGTCGCCTTCCCGCGGAATATCTGCACGAGCCGCTCGGCCGTGCAACAGGCGGCGTTGACGGCCATCACCGCTGTGGCGAGAAGGAGACCGTATAACCAAAGGGTGGGGACCGGTTCTATCCATCCTTTCTGCGCGAACCATCCCGCGAAGACCTGCGCGTCCATGTCGGAGAACAGTTCAGGGTACCTCCCCATGAACACGGAGCCTGCGGCCCCGGCCAGGCAGAACGCAAGGCCCGTCCATGCGCACGTCTTGTGGGAAGTCAGGACCCGCCAGATAGCCTTCATCCATCCGCCGCCATCAGAAGGAATGGGAACTTCGCAGGAGCAGGCTGACGCCAAGGAAAGTGCACAGCATCACCACGTAGCCCGCCGCGGTAGCCCCCATCTCCATCCGTTTCGTCCACCACGGACGGCCGGGGGTCGCCGGGATGTATTTCAGGTGCGTCAAGGCGGCGAAATAGAGCCACAGGACGACCGACCAGATCTCCTTCGGCGTCCAGATCCAGTACGATCCCCATGCGTAGTACGCCCAGATCCCTCCGCAGACCATCCCCGCCGAAAATGCGGAGAAGCCGTAAAGCGCCGACCGCGCGCCCGCCCTGTAGACATCGTCGCCGCCTTCCTTGAAATAAACCCATGCCAGAGCGAGCCCCGCCGCGAAGATCCCGTAACCCAGGAAGGAGAGTCCCACGTGGGTCGCGAACCAAGGGGTGTCCAGCGCCGGGTAGAGAGGGGTGAGCCGCTTGTCGATCAGCGCCGCTGCCGCCTGCGGAAGTGCCACGAGAACCGACAACGGCCTCCATGCCGCCCTCGTCCCTTCCGTCCGGCACAGGAGAAACGCGGAAAGCGCCGAGCAGAAGGAGAAGACGGTCAGCGATTCGAAGAGCCCGGCCATCGGCGCATGGCCGGAGAGCGACCATCGCAGCGCAAGAAAGAGGGCGTGAAGGACGAGCCCGCCGAAAAGAGCCGAACGGAAGGGAGACCTGCCGGACACCCTTCCCAGCTGAAGCCCCGCTTCCGTGCAATAGGCGACCAGGGAAAGCCAGAACAGGACCAGGTGCAGGCCGAACAAGCGCGGGCTATCCTCCATGCAGGGGGTTTCATTTCCGATGCTACCACGATTCCCCGGGGAAACCGCACCGCAAACGGCATTGCTCCGTTGACGCGCACGGCGATATCGATCATCATATCGTATGACGAAACCTTTATCGATGGAGGCGTCGATGGCCACCGTCACCGTGTCACCCAAGTACCAGATCGTCATCCCCCGAAAAGTGAGGGAGGCGATGGGCATCCAGCCGGGCGAAAAGATCCGTGTCTTCCAGTACGGTGACCGGATCGAGTTCATTCCGGTGCGGCGGATGCGCGCCATGCGCGGATTTATCAAAGGTATCGGCACGAACGTCGAGCGCGACGAGGATCGGACGTGAAATCCCCGAACCTGGTGGACTCCTGCGGCTGGCTGGAATACTTCGCCGACGGCGCGAACGCCTCGTTCTTCGCATCGCCGATAGAAAACGTGGACCGGCTCGTCGTCCCGACGATATGCATACTGGAGGTGTTCAAGAGCGTGTTCCGCCAACGCGGTGAAAGCGCCGCGCTGCGTGCGATTGCCGCGATGGAACAGGGGCGTGTCGTGCCGCTGGACACCCCTATCTCCCTGTCCGCCGCGAAAATGGGCGTGGATCTCGGGATGCCGTTGGCGGAAAGCGTCATCCTCGCCACGGCGCGGACACATAAAGCACAGATTTGGACGCAGGACGCCCATTTCCGAAAGATCGACGGCGTCCGGTACATAAAGGCGGGAGGAAGGAGTTGAGAGGATCCGCGTGGGAAGCGGCGCTTGCGGCGCTGGAATGGGGGAAGGTTGTCACGAGGCTCTGCGCGCACGCCGCATCGGAGCCGGGGAGGGAGCGGTGCGCGGCGCTTGCTCCCCACGGGGACCTCGACGTCATCCGGATCTCTCTCGAGGAAAACCGCGACTGCCGCCGCCTGCTGACCGCGGAAGGCCCGCTCCCGCTCGAGGGCCTTAAAGAAATAGCGCCGGAAGTGGAAAAAGCGGTCAAAGGATCGCCCCTTTCCCCCGCCGAGTTGATCCTGGTCGGCCAGACCGCAAGGACGGGCGAGCGCATACGGAAATTCTTCGACGACCGCCGCGGGAAATATCCTCGTCTTGCCCATCACGCCCGCGAGATTCCCCCGCTGCGCGATCTCGCCGATGAAATCGAGCAGAAGATCGACTCGACCGGCAACGTCACAGACCGGGCATCGCCCGCACTCGGGCCCCTGCGCCGGCAATTACTGGAAGCGCGAAACCGCCTGCAGAAGACGGCCGAGGAAATCATCTCCTCCCCGAAGTACGCCCGGCACATCCAGGAGGCGTACACGACCGTCCGTTCGGGACGGGTCGTCATCCCGTTCAAGACCGCCGCCAAGGGGCTCTTCCAGGGGATCGTCCACGACTCCTCGCAGAGCGGGCAGACGGTCTTCTTCGAGCCGGAGGACCTCGTCTACCTGAACAACGAAGTCAAGATGGCGGAACTGGAGGTGGAGCGGGAAATCGCACGCATCCTTTCGGAACTGACTGGGAAGGCGGCCCGAAAGGCGGACGAACTCCTTACCTGCCGCGAGCGGCTCACGTCGATCGACTTCGCGCAGGCCCGCAGCCTCCTTGCGGAGGAACTGCACGCCGCCGAGCCTACCGTCGGGACGACGGGAGAAGTGAACCTGCTTGCCGCCCGCCATCCCCTGCTGATCCTCTCGGGAAGAACAGTCGTTCCGAACGATCTGCGGCTCGGCCGCCCTTCGCAGTGCCTTATCCTCACAGGGCCGAACGCGGGCGGAAAGACGGTGGCGTTGAAAACTCTCGGCCTGCTCACGCTGATGGCGATGGCGGGATTGTCGATCCCTGCCGGCCCCGATTCGTCGGTCTCCGTCTTCACCCGGATCTTCGCGACGCTCGGCGACGAGCAGAGCGTGGAGCAGGACTTGTCCACCTACTCCGCCCACATCCGGCGGCTGAATGAAATCCTCTCCGCAGCGGACCGCGGCTCACTCGTCCTGCTCGATGAAGTGGTCTCGGGGACCGACCCCAGGGAAGGGGCGGCGATCGCGAGGGCATTCCTCGAGACGCTTGCGGACCGTGAGGTGCGGGTGCTCGCCACGACCCACTTCGAGGAGCTAAAGGGGATCGCGTACGAGGACCGCCGGTTCGAGAACGGCTCGATGACGTTCGACGAGGAGCACCTGCGCCCGACCTACCGGCTCCGGCTCGGCATCCCGGGCAGGAGCATGGGGATAGAGATCGCCCGGTCCCTTGGATTTCCGGAGGATGTGCTCGCCCGGGCAGGCAGCCACCTGACCGGCGCAGGGCACGAGCTGGCCGATGCCCTTGCCCGGCTTGAGTCGGAGCGGGAAAAAGCCCGGGCGGAAAGCGAGGCGCTGGCGGCTGCGAAGCGGGAGGCGGAAAGCCTTCGCTCCCGTCTTGCATCCGAGCGGGAAAAGACCAGGGAAGAGGAATCGCGCATCCTGTCGGCGGCCCGGCAGAAGGTTCGCGAGGAAATAAGAAAGGCGGAAACGCAGCTCCGCGCGGCCACCGAGGAACTTCGCAAGGAGAAGAAGATCGAAACGGTCCGGAAGGCGCAGGATACGATCCGGGAATGGAAGGAGAAAGGGAAGGCCGCGGAGGACGATCCGGTCGTCCGTGCGTTGATCAGCAGGACCGCGCCGCTTCACTCGGGAATCGTGCTGCATCCCGGCCGAAAGGTGTTCCTGACGACGATCCACAAGGAAGGGGAGGTCGCATCCGTTTCACGCCCCGAAGACCGGGAAGTGGAAGTGATCGCGGGAGGCCTGAAAGTCAGGGTCCTGCGGGACCAGCTGCGCATTTTCCCTGAGACATCGGGGGCGACGGATGCGAAAACCGCAGGCAGACCCCGCCGCGGGGAGGAATCCGCACCGGCGCTATACGTGCAAAATCCGGGAAACACGCTCGATCTGCGGGGGAGATACGTGGACGATGCGCTGCCGGAGGTCGACGCTTTTCTGGACCGTCTCTCACTGTCCCAGGCTCCGCATGCCTTCATCATTCACGGCCACGGCACGGGCGCGCTCAAGACCGCGGTCCGCCGCCACTTGAAGGCCTCACCCTATGTGAAGCAATCCTTCCCCGCACTGCAGAACCAGGGCGGCGACGGCGTCACGATCGTCCTTTTCCAATAAATACCGTTTTTACGCTACGTTTCGCATATAAATCCCTTTCCCCCAAATATCGCTTGACAAGAAAAAAATGAAGTTTGATGATTATCGCGTCCGTTTCGTTTCTCCGCAAAAATATACGCTTGAATGAATACGATTACCAATAACACCCAAGGGGGGGCCGGCATGCAGAAACACATGATCACCATTGCCGAATTGGTTGCCGCAGTATTTTTTTTCATGTCCGTAACCGGTTGCGCGACGATAATCAAAGGGGATAAACAGACAGTAAACTTAAAGACAATACCCCAAGGGGCAAACTGCGACGTTTACAATAATAAAACCAACGACCGTATATCGACCGTTACAACACCGGCAAGCCTTACCTTGGATCGTGGACGCGGATATTTCCGGTCTTCTCAATACCGCATTCGTTGCACCGGAACCGATAATTCGGCCCAGGAAGCCATCCTGGACGGAAATCCGAACGGATATTACCTCGGTGGAAATATTTTATTGGGAGGATTGATCGGCTATCTTATCGTCGATCCGCTGACGGGAGCAATGTGGACCCTGGAACCTGAAACAGTCCTGGTCGATTTCCAGGACCCGAGCAAATCGATACTCAAGCAACCGGTGGCAATCGACAACACCAGCACATGATTCGATTCGCCTAAAATATGTATCGTTAACCCAGGAGCAAAACCATGCGGAAACACATGAGAACTATTGTCGAGTTTGTCGTCGCGGCATTTTTCATCATGTCTGCAACCGGTTGCGGGACGTTTATAAAAGGGGACAAACAAACTATAAGTCTGAAATCGATCCCTCAAGGTGCAAAATGCGACGTATACAACAACAAAACGAACGACCGAATTTCCACTAACTTGACGACGCCCGCCACCCTTACTTTGGAGCGGGGACAAGGATATTTCCGGTCTTCCCAATATCGTGTTCGTTGCACCTCAAACGATAATTCAATCCAGGAAGCCATCCTGGACGGAAATCCGAATGGATGGTATCTCGCAGGCAATCTGTTATTCATATGGGGAGCGCCGGTGGGCTATTTCATAATCGATCCGCTGACAGGAGCCATGTGGACTCTGGAACCGGAAATAATTCTTGTAGATTTCCAGGATCCGGGCAAATCGATATTGAAGAAACAAACGGCAACCGACAACACCAGCACCTGAGTCGACCCGGGAGAACCGGAGTTTTTAAGAACGTCCCTGTTTTTGAGAATGGAAGGACTGCCAGGCGGCGCGGACGAGGGAGGGAGAAGCGAATAGCTCGTGCCCGGTGAGGGCAAGGGCGCGGATCCCTTCCATCATGCCGTCGATGCCGGTGCGGCTCCTCGACGCCGCCTCGAACGCGCGCGTGTGGATCTCCACCCTCTCCCCTCCCGAGATCGGAACGTTGGGCTGGAGCGACGGCACGACCTGCGAAACGTTCCCTATGTCCGAGGATCCCCGGTTCTTGTTGACGGGAGCACCGCTCTCCGGCAGCCCGAGGACCGCGAGCGACCGACGGTAGGCTTCCGCCAGGACAGGGTTCACCTTCATCGCGGAGAGCGTGTACGGTCCCTCATGCATCCGCAGCCGGCAGCCGGTGGCCTTCGCTGCCCCGCGCGCGCAATCCTTTACCCTGCGGACGGCGTTCGCCAGCTCCGCGTCGTTCTCCCCGCGAACGTAAAAGTATGCCTGTGCCCTTTCCGGGATGATGTTGGGCGCCTTTCCTCCCTCCGTAACGATCCCGTGTACCCGGACGGTCTCCGGAAGGTGCTGGCGCAGGGCCGCCGTGCTTTGGAAGAGAAGGAGAACGCCGTCGAGGGCGTTTATGCCGTGCTCCGGGTAGGCGGCGGCATGCGACGCCTTCCCGAAATAGGTGAACCGGATCTTGTGCAGCGCGAGGTACCCTTTCGCCACGTGGCGGCGCGAGGAGGGATGCACCATCATCGCCGCGTCGATCCCGCGGAAGACTCCCTCTTCGATCATCCGCGCCTTTCCGTATCCCGTTTCCTCGGCGGGAGTGCCGAGCGCAACGATTCTGCCCGAACGGAAACGGCCGGCTCCGAAAGCGGCAAGCGCCGCAGCGGCACAGGCCGAGGAGACGCCGACGATGTTATGCCCGCAGGCGTGCCCAAGCCCCGGCAGCGCGTCCATCTCGCACAGGAAGGCGACCGCGGGTTTTCCCCTTCCGAAGACGTACTCGGCGCGGAACGAGGTTTCCATTCCCGCGATTCCGCGTTGCACCCGAAATCCCCTCGATTCGAGGAAACCGGAGAGTGTTTCGGAAGAGCGCGTCTCCCGCAAGCCAAGCTCCGCGAACCCGGAAACGGCTTCGAGCATGCGAACGGCGTCGGTGCGAAGCGATTCGATTTCGGAGAGAAGGTTTTTATCCGGACGTTTCATTTTCCTGTGGGCGCCTTCGCGGCAGGTGCTATCTTAGCATACCCGGGCGGGCGGCCGAGCCGATCGAGCTTGCCCCGAAAAACGCCCGGGAAAAACGGTATCAATATAAAATGATGGGATGATTCGGAGGCAAGAAATGCATACGGCACGACGGATAGGAACGGGAGAGATGCACGGATGACCCGCTGGAAATCATTCACGGTCGAAACGAGACAGGAAGCGGTGGATGCCCTCTCCCACTTCTTCATGGGACGCGGCTCGCTTGGAATGGCGTACGACGAGCGGCGATTCGGCCCGAACGGCGATCCCGCCGATCCCCTCCCTCCACCGGACGAGGTCACGAAACTCACGGCCTACTTCCCCTGGGAAGCCGATTTGCACGAACTCAAGAAAGCATTCCTCGAATACCTCCCCGTTCTCGAGGAATCGTTCGGAAAGGATGCGGGCGCGTTCGTTTCCGCCGCGGAGATCAGCGACTTCGGCTGGGCGGAAAAGTGGAAGGAATTTTTCCTCCCCCGGAAGGTGGGAAGCCGCCTCGTCGTGCGGCCGTCCTGGGAGCCGTACGAAGCGGCCCCCGACGAGGTCGTGCTGACGATCGACCCCGGGCAGGCATTCGGGACAGGGACGCACGAAACGACCCGGCTCTGCATGCAGTTCCTCGAAGAGGTCTTCGGTTCCGGTGTTCCGCACGGGCGCGTGCTGGACGTTGGGACGGGAACGGGAATCCTCGGCATCGCGGCGTTACGGCTGGGGGCCGACTGCGCGCTGGGAATCGACACCGACCCGAAGGCGGTGGAGGTGGCGGAGGAAAACGCGAAAATAAACGGCGTGGCGGACCGGTTCGCAGCCACCTTCCGTCCCCTGTCGGCCGCGGAGGGAACCTTCGACGTCGTGATTGCGAACATACTCGCCGAGATCCTCATAGATATGAAAGGGGAGATCGCGGCCCGATGCGCACCCGGGGGGCTGATGATCCTGTCGGGGATACTGGATGAGAAGGGGGACTGGGTGGAGGAGGAGTTCCGGTCGGAAGGCGCCCGGCCGGTCGGGCGGAAAACCGACGGCCAATGGACCGCGCTCCTCCTGCGGCGGGAAGGGAACTGAATCGGGCGATGCCCACGTTCTTCGTTAATCGCGAAAACATTTCCGGGGATACCGCGGTCCTCTCGGGTACCGAGGCCGGGCACATGCTGCGGACGCTCCGGTTGCGTTGCGGCGACGCCTTCTATTCCTTCGACGAATCGGGGAACCGCTACCGGATGCGAATCCTTGAGGCGACGTCGCGCTCGCTGCGGGCCGAAGTGCTGGAGACGTTCCCGCCCGAGCCGCCGCCGATAGTGGCGATCACTCTCCTGGTCGGGCTTCCGAAAGCGGACAAGATGGACTTCATCCTCGAAAAGGCGACCGAGCTCGGCTGCTCACGCGTGATCCCCTTCCGCTCTTCACGGACGATCCCTCGGCTCGACGCCCAAGATGCGAAGAAGCGTCTCCTCAGGTGGGAACGCATCGCCCTTTCGGCGGCCAAGCAGTGCGGCTCGGGGCGCGTGCCTGACGTTGCGCCGCTCCTTCCGTTCCCGGAAGCGCTGCGGGCAACCGCATCCGCGGAAGGCAAGATCATCCTTTACGAAGGGGAAGGCGGGTTCGGGTTGAAGAAGACGCTCGCGGGGCTTTCCGGCGTGAAAAGCGTGGCCCTGCTGATCGGCCCGGAAGGAGGCTTCTCGGAGGACGAGGTAGGGGAAGCGGAACGTGCCGGTTTCCTGCGCGCGGGGCTCGGAAGCAGGATCCTGCGCGTGGAGACGGCGGCCGTCGCGGCGCTCAGCATGACGATGTATCATTACGAAAAAACCTGAAAGGCATGCCGCGCTTGCCTGCGAAGGAATTCCGCTACGCCGGGTTCTGGGTCCGCGCCGCCGCGCGGGCGGTGGACATCCTCGTTATCGTGGGGATCTACAACCTTTTTTACCTTGTGGACCGGTACGGCGCGACGGCCGGACTGTGGACGCCGAGCGGGCTCGAAGACGCCTTTCCGGCGGATCGCCTCAACCCGGGGAACGTGGTCCGGGCTGCCTTCTTCTTCGGCTTCCCCATCTTCTATTACGTTTACCTTCACGGCGCGTACGGACAGACTTTCGGAAAGATGGCCCTGAAGATCCGCGTCATCAACGAAGACGGCACCCCGCTGGATTTCCGCAAGTCCTTTATACGCTGGCTGGGATATTTCCTATGCGTGTTCACGCTGTACATCGGGTACCTGATGATTGCGTTCGACCGGCGGAAGCAGGGGTTGCACGACAGGGTGTGCAGGACGCTTGTCATTCACGACAACGGCACGCAGGCCAGGGACACCGGCACGGAGCCTCCCGCCCAACCTGTGTCTCCTCCGCCTTATCCGCCGCCGATTCCCCCGCTTGACAATGAGGGCCGGGGAAACTAAATTTATTCTTTTCCGAGCCCGCAACCGAAAGTTACGGGTCAGTGGCCCTTTAGCTCAGATGGTAGAGCAGAGGACTGAAAATCCTCGTGTCCCCAGTTCAATTCTGGGAGGGGCCACCATCGAATTCACGGGGTTGGGCGGCAGCGCCTGACCCCTTTTTCATTGCCTGAATAACGCTACCGTCGCCTCATCCCCCGTCCTCCAGCAGCTTGGCGATCTCCTCTGGAGCCGGCAGCTGGCCCCTCAGTTCCTTGGGCAGCCGCTTCACGATACGGTAAGTCGCCACCCCGATGGGCTTTCGGGCGTCGTGCAAGGCGTATTCGACGATCGTCCGCTGCTTCTCCTTGCAGAGAATGATTCCGATGGATGGATTCTCTCCCTCCGCGCGCACCTGCGCATCCAGCGCAGCCAGGTAAAACTGCATCTTCCCCACGAACTCGGGCTGGAACTTGCCGATCTTCAGCTCGATCGCCACGAGGCTCTTCAAGCGGCGGTGGAACAGCAACAGGTCGATGAAGAACTCCTCGCCGTCGACCTCCAACCGGAACTGACTGCTAACAAAGGCGAACAACCCACCCATGGCCCGCAGGAAATCTTCTATTCGCGCGATCAATGCACGTTCGAGTTCCCGCTCGCTGTGCTCTTGGCTCAGTTCGAGGAATTCGAAAGTGTACTCATCTTTCACAGCGAGTTTGGCTTGGGCGCGGATCGCGGGGGTGACAGCGCGGTCGAAGTTGGTCTGCCCGAGCAGCGTCTTCTCGTAGCTCTGGTTCTCGATCTGGTGGACGAGGACATTCCTCGACCAGCCGAACTTCTTTGTCATTCGGATATAGAACTCGCGTTCCAGGGGATCCTTGCAGCGCTCCAGGATGACGACATTGTGGCTCCATGCGATTTGTGCAACCAGCGGTTGCACTTTTTCATTGTCCTTGTAAGCGACATGGAACTCCCGCATGTAGAAAACATTGCGTCGGGAGAAGCCGCCGATCCCGGGAAACTCTCGCTGGAGGTCTTCGGCCAACTGCTCCACGACGGCATCTCCGTACCCGGCTTTGGATTGCCGCTCCACGATCATCCTTCCGATATCCCAGTACAGCGCCACGAGCTCCTTGTTGACCCTGCGCAACGCCTCGTATTGGGCGGATCGGATGCGCTCCTTGATCTCGCCGAGAAATACGCCGTACCCGACCGGCAATCCGGATTTCCTCATAGTCCCATTCCCTCGAAATTCCACCGGATCTTTGCCGCAAGCAGCGGCAT
>JACRCO010000004.1 GCA_016218975.1 Deltaproteobacteria bacterium | reverse complement strand
CAAGTTCCCGCCCACGGACCTCATCGGCTGGTGCACGATGATCCACTGGCCCTTCTACTGGTGCATCACGGATTTCAACGTAATCAAGAAGTGCTACGCCATGGAAAAGGGGATCTATACCCCGAAGAAGTTTTAACCCATGGAAGAAAACGTTCGCAAGGAACTGGAAACGCTCAAGGGGATGGTGCTCAACTGGAAAAAGGATTATCTCGGTTGGGCGCCCCCCGATGGGGGATGGGAGTATCTGCCTCAAGAGCTCATGGAAGAGATCGAGACCCACATATCCCCTTACATAAGAAGAATGTACGAGTGTGGATACCTCAATCCGTCGGAGATTCGGGAATTCATGGAGAGCTGCTACATGCAGGTGGAGGACCTTCGGGACACGTTGGGGGAAATGGAGGCAAAGCGGCTTTCCGCAAAAGGAGGATAAATATGCCTGAGAAATGCCGTGTGGGCGTCTGTGGGTTCGACCCTATACTCGTGAGAGGATACGTGAAGACGGGGGAGCGGGGCCTGTGGTGGCACCTGTCGGATGAACTGTACGAAGAACTCGGTGTCAAGCCGGGGACCCCGGTCTCAGGGAAGGTCCTCGCGATTTACGATGGTGAAGGGAAAAAGATCGCCTCCCCGAATGACGGCTTCAACTGGAAGACGGCCAAGGAGTCGGGCCTTGCCGTCCTTCTGCCGTCGGAGGTGATCAGCAAGTACAAATTGACGGCATTCCATTTCCTGGAGCTCCTCGTGGAAAAGATCGGCGATAACGCCGTCTATCCGGGCCAGGAAAAGACGAGCGTGAAGTGGTGGCCCGAGGAGAAAATGAAGCTCGAGTACAAGGTGGGCTATATCGAATGAGGCCCGGGGAAATTCCGGCGGCGGGGCTTCACGCGATCGCCGGGATTTTTCCTTCCCCTCCTCATCCCCCCTCTCCCGGCCTGACCGCACCGGGGGAGGGGGAACCATTTACGGGCCGATTGAGGCAAGGAGCCGAGTGGATATGACGGAGAACGGGAAATCCTCGCACGAGTGGGAGAGGAAGCATCCCGGTTGGCTGCCGCTGACGGGTTTTCTCAACGCGGTAGACCCCTTTTTCGAAAAAGTTCTCTTCCTGCCCGGATACGAATTTTCCTCGAACGTTTACGTCGTGGAGGGAACGTATCTCTCGATCGTGGATCCCGGCAACGATTACACGGCCTTTATCGAGCTCTGCGCGCGAGGGCACATGCCGGCGGACGTCAAAAAAATCGTCGTTACCCACGGCCACCGCGATCACGCGATGGGAGTGTTCGATCTTCTGCGATCGTATCCGGCCATTGTTGAAAACGGCGGTTTCGAGCTCATTCTCCATGAAGCGAGCCCCCGCGAGCTCAAAGACATGGTCAGGAAATCCGGCTGCCGCGTCACGGAGGTCCGGGGCGGAGAGACCCTCGATATCAGCGGGCTCGATTGGGAAGTGATCCACACGCCGGGGCATACCATCGACGGCATATGCCTCTATCATTCATCGAGCAAAACCGTCTTTTCCGGGGATACGGTGTTGCCCCACGCCATGGTCGAACCGGATGAACATGCCGGAGGAAGGCTGGATCATTATCTGTTCGGAGTAAGGGCGTTGCTCGGAAAGGACATCGAAAACGTATTGCCCGGTCATGGATTCCCCGTGGTTTCGTCGGGCAGGAAGGTCATCGAGGAAACCTACGAGGGCCTGATGATGAAATTCATCGGGGTCGAAGCAACGGCGAAAACCCCCTGGATCGAAGGAGCGACGGCGCTTGCGCAAAGGGGGTGCCTGGAAGAGGCGGTATATTGCTGCGCCAGGGAGCTGGTCCTCGACCCGGAAAACAGAAGGGCTCTCCGGTTGCAATCCTCTTGTCTCAGCGACCTCGGGCGGTTCCATGAGGCGCTTGTCACCCTCGACAAGCTGGAAAAAGCCCACTTGCAGGAGAAAGGAGATCTTTTCGCGCTGACGGGAAGGGGATACGCGCTTATGGGGCTTGGCAGGTACCGTGATAGCGTCTGCTTTTTCGACGAGGCGATAAGAATTTGTCCCGGAGCGAAAGACGCGTTGGTTTATAAAGGGATGGCCCTCTATCTCGCCGGTGACTACGACGAGGCGATGGAGATCGATCATTTCAGGACGGAGTTCGTGGGGAGATTCAAGGAAGAGCTGCAGAGGAAGAAGGGATGAATGAGGAGAATGGGCCAGGAGGCGCTTCGCGTCGGCCCAACCCGAAAGGTCGGCGCCATGGAACGCCCCCTCCGCTGCCCCGCATGCAAATTCGTGTTTACCGATGAGCAAAGGGAATATCGGGAATCCGGTTTCAAGGCTCCCCTCGAATGTCCGTATTCCGATACCCCGTATCCCGAATTATGCTCCCTTCACGACAAGATCTATTTCGGGAAATGGAGAAAGATGGACGCGGAGGTGTTCGATGTCAGGAATGCCTATGGGCGAATTGCCCGTCTTCTCTCGATGGTAAAGGAGGCGGCGATTCGCGTGGAAGCCCGAGCGGCGCTGAAGAACATCGATCTGTCCCGTGCGGAACTGGCCGTGGCGGCTCCGGATGCGGAACCTTTCGAATCCGTAAAATTCATGGACCGGGCCCTCTCGTACGCCCATCACGCCATCAACGACCTGCTCCGTGAAAAAGGGGGAAAACTTCACAATCCCGTAGACTACGAAAAGCATTACGACACCATCCTTCCGTTCAAGGAAGACTGGTAGGGACAATGATGACGGAGGATCCGAAACAAGGGAGATCCAAAAGGTGAAAAAAGAAAATGGGCCGAAGGACGTTCCGCATTGGACGCAACCGCTGCATATAGCGCCCGGGATGGGTACGAAGCCACCGGTGGGGGCCTGGATCGCCAAGGACCCGGTTTGCCGGGATTGCATGACGGCGGCGGAGGAGATCGCGATGAGGAGGGGTTTCTCGGACCCTATATCCGCCGAGGAAGCTGAAGAAAAAGAATATCCATGCGCCAGGTGCGATAAAAAAATTCCTGCGGGGTCTCAAACTGCCGAACCCTCCGGGTAGCGGGGCGGTATCAGGTACTCTGCAACATGCAGACTTGACTGCGGTCTCCCCGCGATTCAGAATGTAACGACATACTGGAAGTTCCAGTCGGGCGCCTAAGGACAGGCAAAAAGGGAAGATGGTGCGAATCCATCGCTGCCCCGCAACTGTAACCGGCGACGAAATCCGCAAGTGGCCTGGTGAGTGATACGGGCCTAAGCCACCGGGGGACTTAAGACCTCGGGAAGGCGCGGAAAGTAGGTTAGCAGCCGGAAGCCAGGAGACCGGCCCGACAGGATTTTCCCGGATAACCTTTCGCGGGCGAAGGGTCGGGGCGTCGGGCGTGTTATTCCCCCAATCTCTCTCCTGCAAAGGAGAAGGGGCTGGGGGTTTTCTTTTGGGGCGAAAACAGGACAAGGCGTGGGTGGTAAACACGGCGGCCGGCACGGCCGCTGCGATCTTCGTCGTCATTTTTCTGGCATACGCGTGTCATGCCGGCGCGGCGCGCGCTGCGTTCCCCCTGGAAAGAAAGGACGACCGCGGCGTGGCCGTTCGGCTCCGCGCTGCGCCGCAGCGCATCGTCTCCCTCGCGCCGAGCCTGACCGAGATCGTCTTCCTCCTGGGACAGGAAGGGAGACTCGCCGGCGTCACCAGGTATTGCAATTATCCGCCGCAGGCCGCGTCGCTTCCGAAGATCGGGGGAATCGCCGATCCCGACGTGGAGAGAATCGTCGCCGCAAGGCCGGATCTTGTCCTCTGCACCACCGACGGCAATCCGAAGGATAAGATCCGGGCACTCGAGGAGATAGGGATCCCCTGCTTCGCCTTGTCTCCGCAGGACCTGGGAGGGATATACGCGGCAGTCGAGCGGACAGGCGCGCTCCTTGGCGTTCCGGGGCGGGGAAAGCGGGAGGCTGATGCGCTGCGAAACCGGGCAGCGGCCGCCGCCCGCGGGAAGCGCGGCATTTCCCCGCGCGTGCTTTTCGCTGTATCTACTTCCCCCATCATCGCGGCAGGGAAGGGGACGTTCATGGACGAACTCCTGGCCCTCTCCGGAGGCAGCAACGCCGCCGCTGCTTTCGCGGGCAGGTATCCGCGCCTTACCACCGAGAGCCTCTTTGCCGCGCGTCCCGACCTGATCTTCATCGCCGCGATGGAAGGAGTGGAAAGGTTCCCCGACGAGGTGACGCGGTGGAAGGAGATTCCCGCATTCCGGGACGGCGAAGTGCTCTCCCTCGACGGCGACCTGGTCACCCGGCCGGGCCCGCGCATGGTGGCCGCCCTGGAAGAAGTGGCGCGGGCGATCAATGAGTGGAGGAAGCGGCATTCCGGTCCACCGGACACGGGAGGGGCGACAAAAAAGAAATGAAGCGCACCGGTCCCGTCATCGCCTTGCTGGGCGCCGCCGCGCTCGGCGCTACGGCGCTTTCGCTGGCCGCAGGCCCCGCGCCCGTTTCGCTGCGGCAGGTTGTCGAGGCACTGTTCGGCGGGAGCGCTGCGGATCCCTCTGCGGAAACGGCGGAGCGGATCGTGCTGTCGCTGCGGTTGCCGCGCGCTCTGCTGGGGCTTCTTGTCGGAGGGGCGCTCTCATCCTCAGGCGTGGCCTTCCAGGCCCTGCTGCGGAATCCGCTCGCCGATCCCTACATCCTGGGGGTATCGGCCGGGGCTGCGGTAGGGGCGCTCACGGCTGCGCTGCTTCTGACCGGCGATGCCATTCTTCCGCTGCCCTTCTGCGCATTTCTGGGAGCCGCCCTTGCAGCCTCCGCCGTATTCCTGCTTGCGCGTCGCCGCAGCGGCGTTTCGCGCGAGCGGCTGATCCTCATGGGAGTGATCGTGGGCGCATTCCTGAACGCTCTCATCATGCTCATGGTCGCGCTCGCTCCGCCGGGAAAGATCCCCGGGGCGGTCTACTGGCTCATGGGGGATCTCGGGATGGGGACGTCGCACCGGGTCGCGGTTCTTCTCCCTTACGTCGCCGCCGGGACAGCGGTCATGTTCCTGCTTTCGCGCGGGCTGGACCTTATGCTCCTGGGGGACGACGCGGCGTTCCAGGCCGGATTGCCGGTGGAGAAGGTTAAAGCCGTAACTTATGTAACGGCATCGCTTTTAGCGGGATGCGTCGTGGCCGTATCGGGCTTGATCGGGTTCGTCGGGCTTATTGTCCCGCACGGGGCAAGGGTCCTTGTCGGGTCCGGCCACCGGCGGCTGGTTCCCGCCGCGTTTCTGCTGGGAGCGACGTTCCTGATCCTCGCGGATGTCGTTGCCCGGACGGTAAGTCCGTCTGGAGAACTGCCGGTTGGCGCCGTTACGGCGTTATCCGGCGCGCCGTTTTTCCTGTACCTGCTGCGCCGCAACGGGGGGAAGCCGTGAGCGCCGCGCTCCTTTCGGCGAGAGGGATACGTTTCGCGTACGGGGACAGGGAAGTCCTGTCCGGACTGGACCTCGAAGTGATGGAAGGCGAGGTCGCGATACTGATCGGGCCGAACGGCGCAGGGAAGAGCACGCTTCTCAATATTTTTTCCGGGCTCCTTCACCCCGGTGCGGGGGAGGTGGCTTTGCTCGGACGTCCGCCGTCTTCCTACGGCAGGAGAGAAATGGCGCGGCTCCTGTCGGTGGTTGGACAGGACCCGCCGGTCGACTTTCCCATGTCCGTGAAGGAGTACATCGCCCTCGGACGTTTCCCTCACCAGGGTTTTTTCGGCGGAGTCGGTGCGGAAGACCGGGATCAGGTGGAACGCTCGCTTGAAATGTGCGGGCTGATCGAGCTGCGCTCCCGCGGCCTCGGCGAGATCTCGGCGGGAGAAAGGCAGCGCGCCGCCGTCGCGCGGGCGATCTGCCAGGGAGCCCAGGCGATGCTACTTGACGAGCCGACGGCCTTCCTGGATATACGCCACCGGGTCGACTTCTACGAAATCGTGACGAGCCTGAAAGAAAAGTGCGGCATCGGGGCGCTGGTCGCCTCGCACGATCTTTCCCTCTGCGCGGAATACGGGGAGAGGATCATCCTCCTGTCCGCGGGCAGGGTAATGGCGTCGGGGAAACCGGAAGATGTCCTGACGCCGGAGAACATCCGGGAAGCGTACGGGATGGAAGTGGCATGCGACAGAAATCCCACGACCGGCGCGGTCCGCGTGACTCCGTTACGAAGGAGATAAACATGTTTGCAGTACCGGTCTGCGGGGAAATGCTCCGCTTGAGACCGGGGGGATCGGAACCGGAGAAGGCGGTGAGAATCCGCCGCTGCCCCGCATCTGTATCCGGAACGAAACCTGCGGCATGCCACTGGGAGAAACGTTCCCGGGAAGGCGCAGGGAGTAGGACGCCGGAAGCCAGAAGACCCGGGCCGCCCAAATTCAATACATCCCCTTCGAGGGAGAGGAGGAGAAATGAAAGGCTCTATGGGAAGGTTCGGCTCTGCACGCAGGTGGAAGGGAATGGCTGCGGCGATCGCCTTTGCCGCAGCGGCTGCCGGGATGCCGGCGAACGCGCGGGCGGACGAAGCGACGCGGCTCGATCCGATCGTGGTCACCGCGACTCGCATCGAGCAGAGGGTCTCCGAGCAGCCGTCGGCGGTGAGCGTGGTGACGCGAGAGGACATCGAATTGAAGAATCCCCAGGTGGCGGGTGACGTCCTCCGAGGGATCCCGGGCATCGACGTCCAACGAACCGGGTCCCCCGGCAACCGCGAGAACATCAAGATCCGCGGAGGCCTGGCTGCGCACACACTCGTGATGATCGACGGATTCCCCGTCAACAGCCCGACGTTGGGATCGTTCGACATCGGATCGTTGCCGGCGGGCGATTTCGAGCGCATCGAAGTGATCCGGGGCGCGCAGAGCGCCATGTACGGCTCCGGCGCCATGGGTGGCGTGGTTAACCTTATTCCGAGGAAAGGGGAAACGGGGCGGCAATACGGATTGGGCGTCGCGGGAGGAAGCTTCGGCACGGTTCAAGGGAACGCCAACGCTCAAGGAGCGGGGAAGGACGGAAACTTTCACCTCGGGACGGGAGCATGGAGAAGCGACGGCATACTCCCCAATGACGGCACGAACCTCGTTTCCTTCCTGGGAACCGGCGAGACCAGGGTGGGTGGCAACAGCCGCGTGCACGCAATCGTCCTTTCAACGGACCAGGAAAAGGGGATCCCGATCGACTTCGGGAACCCGCGGGATGTCAACCACAGGCTGGACCGGCGAGGATTCCTTTCGGGAGTCCGATGGGAGACGGAAGTCTCCAAAATGCTGACTCTCTCGGCCTCCGGAATGATCTTCGACGAATTTTTCCGCGAGGAGGATCCCGCGGATGCCGGTGAGCTTTTCCCTTTCGTGTTCGACGACACCACCAGGACGCGGAAGATGGATTTCCGCTTGCAGGGACGCTTCTCCCCCGGTCCCGTTTCCACGACGTTCGCGGGGGTGGAGTACGAGAAGGACCGTGCCTCGGACACCTTCCGATCGAATTTCGGAGATACCGATCTCGTCGCGTCGACCTTCAATCGTTCACTCTTTCTCCAGCAGGAATTCCGGCCGTCGAAGCGGGCGGGATTGAGCCTCGGCGCCCGGCTCGACAGGAATTCGGAAGCGGGGACGCAGTTCAATCCGAAAGCTGCTGCATTCCGGGAATTCGGCAAGCGGGGCGTGAGAATCCGGGCTGCCGTCGGGCGAGGTTTCCGCGTGCCCACGATCTCGGAGAAGCGGGATGTTTTCGTCGGCAACCAGGCGTTGAAGCCGGAGAAGACGGTTTCCTACGAAGCGGGGACGGATGTCCCGTTCGCCGGGAAGCGGGGAAAGGTCACAGGTACTTATTTCTACCAGGCTTTCACGGACCTGATCCAGTTCGATTCCTCCGTTCCGGGGCCGCTCGGCTTCGGGCAGTTGCGCAACAAGGGCAACTCCTTCTCGCGGGGAATAGAGTCCGAGGTTACTTTCATCTTTTCGCCGAGGGTCGAGGCCGCATTTTCCTACACATGGTCGGACACGTGGGACGGAACGAGCCAAAAACGCATCATCGGGATTCCGAGACACAAGGCGGTGACCACACTTCTCCTGACTCCGGCGCCGCAGTTTCTGGCGCGGCTGGACTGGCAGATCGAGAGCGACCAGATCGACGCCCCGGTGAACGGCACGGCGACGCGCCGTCCCGGTTATGCGCGGGTGGACGCATATGCGAGATACAGGTGGGCGGTCCAGGGGGCGGAAATCCGGGAGATCGCGCTGACGGGGAAGATCCAGAACCTCCTCGACCGGACGTACCAGGAGCGGATCGAGTTTCCCGCGCCCCGGTTCAACTTCATCATCGGCGCCGAGGTGAAAATCTGACGGGAGTGAGGGAATCAAAGGAAGTATGACGGCGGTTCGGGAAGTGACAAAAGAAGGGGCTGGAAACGGGGCGGCTGCCATGAAATGGCCGCTCATCGGATCGGTTGCGGGGCACATTGCGCTCCTCGCCTTCCTCCTCCTGTTTATTCGCGCCGCGGCGGGGCCGGGGTTTCCGGGAGCGGTACAGGTCGTCCTGGTCGAGACGGCAAAGGCGGAAGGAGTCCATGCGGAAAGAACGACCGCCGGGGTTCGGGGGGGCGCGACGCCTGCCCCTCGGGCCCCGGCGGTAACGACACCGGAGTCACCCGCCCCGATCGCCAGGGATATCGCCCTGCCGTCGTTGCCGCCTTCGGCTCCGCCGGCTTCCGCCTCCATACTGGTTCCTTCCCAAACGGCTTCCCATCGATTTCCCGATCGCGTTGCCGCTATCGCACCCTCCCCGGCATCGGCCGGCCCGGCGTCGGCCGGCGGCGGGACCGGTCCCGCGTTCAGCCACGCAGACGGGTGGAAGGATGCTTCGGTATCAGGCAGAGAAATCCCCGGCGGCGCCGTCGGAGGAGAAGGCAGGGAGATCGGCCTGCTGAGGGAAAAGATCGAGTCCCGCATCGTCTACCCGGAGGAAGCGGTACGGCGCGGCCAGGAAGGGGAGGTCGTCCTGCGGATACGCGTCGGAGATGGAGGGATGCCGCGGGAGATCCGAATTGCCCGCAGCAGCGGGGCGCGGGTGCTCGACGAGGCCGCGCGGACGGGGGTGACGAGTGCAGCCCCCCTTCCTTCCCGCCCGGGTTGGTTCGAGGTGCCGGTCCGGTTCTTCCTCAGGTAACTCTCAGCGGCACACTCCCTGATCCGCCTTTCTTGCCAGGGGCGGGTTAAATACAGTTGCTTTGCACCTCTCCCGGAAAAAGGATAGATTATTAACTCGGTAGTATAGTTCTTCGGGGGCAGGGAATGGACCGTAGGGTCCTGGAAAAGTGCCGGGGGGAACTCCAGCGCCAGATGGACGAGATCCTGGCGGAGGCGGGGAAAACCGTATCCGACATGACCGGCGTGCCGGAGGACAATTTTCCCGATCCCACCGACCGCGCGCTCCTCGAATCGAACCGGAACTTCACCCTGCGGATCCGCGACCGTGAACGGAAGCTCCTGGTGAAAGTAAGGGAAGCGATCAAGCGGATCGACAGCGGGACGTTCGGCGTCTGCGAGGGGTGCGGCGGAGATATCGAGGCGAAACGTCTGATCGCGCGTCCGATGACCACCATGTGCATCGACTGCAAGATCGTCGCCGAAGAGGAAGAACTGAGATAAGCCCTTCGACCTCCCAATTCAGATATGCTGGTTAGACCCTTCCCCGCTCGCCCGGAGGATGCATGACTGAGCTGCGGAAAGATCCCATTGTGGGCAGGTGGGTCATCATTTCCACCGAACGCGCGAAGCGCCCCCACGAATATCCACAGGAGCAGCCGGTCCGCAGGGAAGGCATGTGCCCCTTGTGCCCTGGGAGCGAGCGGATGACCCCTCCCGAGATCCTCGCCTTTCGGCACGGCGGCTCTCCGAACGAAGAAGGGTGGACGCTCCGCGTGGTCCCCAACAAGTTCCCCGCTCTCAGGATCGAAGGCGACCTGGGCAAGGCGGGGGACGGAATCTACGACCGGATGAACGGCCTCGGCGCCCACGAGGTCGTGATAGAAACCGAACGGCACGATGTCGACCTCTTCAACCTTCCCGAGGATCGGTTCGAGGACGTCCTCTGGGCGTACCGGGAGCGCATGCTGGACCTGAAGAGGGACCGGCGGTTCAAGTCGGTCATCGTCTTCAAGAACCACGGAGCCGCAGCCGGCGCGTCGCTTTCCCACAGCCATTCCCAGTTAATCGCCCTTCCCGTCGTGCCCAAGCGCGTCATCGAGGAGATGGGAGGGTGCCGTGAATACTTCCGTTTCCGGGACCGGTGCCTGCTCTGCGACATCATCGTGCAGGAGATGGAGCAGAAGGTGCGCATCGTCGAGGAGAACGGCGAGTTCCTCGCCTGCGCCCCCTACGCGCCCAGGTTTCCCTTCGAAACCTGGATCATCCCGAAGCGCCACCAGTGCGCCTACGAGATGATAGAGCGGGACCAGTCCCGGTCCCTTGCATCCATCTTCCGCCGCACGCTGCGCCGTCTCAACCTGGCGCTCGAAAACCCCCCGTTCAATTACATCGTTCACAGCGCGGCGTTCGAGGAAAGGGCCGCCGATTTTTTCCATTGGCACATCGAGATCATGCCGAAGCTGACGAAGGTGGCCGGGTTCGAGTGGGGGTCGGGCTTTTACATCAACCCCACTCCGCCGGAGGAATCGGCCAAGTACATGCGCGAACTGCCCGAGTGAGGATCACGGGGGGAAAGCCATGAAGGTGCTTATCGCATCCTCCGAAATCGTTCCTTTCGCGAAAACCGGCGGGCTGGCGGACGTTACCGGGGCGCTTTCCCGGGCGCTGCGGCGCACCGGCGTCGAGGCCGATTGCATTCTTCCCCTATACCGGGCGGTCGATCGGACACGGTTCCCCTTGACCCAGGCGGGGCCGCCGATCCGGGTGCCGCTGGGGCACAAGGAGGAGACCGGCTCCGTCGAGGAAACCGACGCGGGGGACGGCGTGCGCGCCTATCTCGTCCGGAACGACCGGTACTTCGACAGGGAATACTTCTATGGGACGAAGGACGGCGAATACGCGGACAACTGCGAGCGCTTCACCTTCTTTTGCCGGGCGGTCATGGAGTGGCTGGTCCGCACCGGGCGCAGGTACGACGTCCTGCACTGCAACGACTGGCAGACCGCGCTCATCCCCACCTATGCCAGGACGCTTTACCTGCAGGAAGAGGCGGTCCGTTCCGCCGGCACGGTCTTCACCGTCCACAACCTGGGGTACCAGGGGCTCTTCTGGAACCACGACCTGCCGCTGACGGGGCTCGGGTGGGACCTGTTCACGCCGCAGAAGCTCGAGTTCTACGGCAAGTTGAACCTGATGAAAGCGGGGCTCGTGTTCGCGGACATCCTCTCCACGGTCAGCCCCACCTACAGCCGGGAAATCCAGACCTCCGAGTACGGTTACGGGCTCGAGGGGGTGCTGTACGAGCGGCGCGCGGACCTGTACGGGATCATCAACGGAATCGACGACGACGAATGGAATCCGGCTACGGACGGATTGATAGCCGCCCCTTTTCGGAAGGAAGACCTTTCGGGCAAGGAGGCTTGCCGAGCGGACCTTCTCGCGGAGTTCGGCTGGAACGGCCCGGTGAAGGACGCGGTCATCGGCATGGTGGGTCGTCTGACGGCGCAAAAGGGCCTTGATCTCCTGTCGGAGATAGGGGAATGGCTGGCCGCTCAGCCGGTGCGGGTCGTACTGTTGGGGTTCGGTGAGCGCACGTACGAGGAAGCGATGGCGGAGCTGGGAAAGAGGCATCCCGACACGATCTCCGTGCGGCTTGCCTACGACAACCGCCTGGCCCACAAGATAGAAGCAGGGGCCGACATTTACATTATGCCCTCGCGTTACGAGCCGTGCGGGCTGAACCAGATCTATTCCTTGCGGTACGGCACGGTACCGATCGTCCGGCGGACGGGCGGGCTCGCCGACACGGTGATAGACGCGGACCGCGACCCCGAGGGAGGCACCGGGTTCACGTTCGCGGGGTACGAGGCTGACGATCTGAAGGACGCGGTGTCCCGCGCGCTTGCCGCCTATGCCGACTGCCCGAGATGGAAAGGTATCGTCCGCAGGGGTATGGAAACGGATTTCTCCTGGGGACCCTCGGCGCGGGAGTACGTGTCGCTGTACGAAAAGGCGCTGAGGAAAAGGGGCCGGCAGGCCTGAAACGATAAACTTGTCCGATGGACACCAGCCTCGAAAAGCGGATCGAGCTTCTTTCCCGGGTGATCGAGATCTCCAACTCGAACATCCTGATCGAAAACCGGCTCAAGTACATCTGCGACCTCCTGTCCCGGGAGACCGGAGCGGATTGCGTCTGCATCAACCGGCGGGAGCGCCGCGGGGAGAACCTGCTTCCCTGGATCTCCTCCTGCGTCCAGACCGAAGAGAGCGCTATGTTCGAATTCCGCATCCGGCCGGGAGAAGGCGTCGCCGGAAAGGCCCTGCAGAAACGCGTCCCGGTCTTCTTCCCGGACGTGCGCAGCGATCCGCCGTCGCTTGCGGTAACCGAGGAACAGCGGGACTTCGCCTCGATCCTCGCCGTCCCCGTCATGGACGACGTTTACCTTTACGGCGTGATGAACTTTTCCACGCATGCACCGGCGCAATACACCGAGGAGACCGTGAACCTGCTGCGCATCGTCGCGACCGAGGTCGCCGGGGCGATCCGCAACAGCCGCCTTTACCACGACGCGCGGAAGCGCGTTTCGGAGCTGATCACGCTGAACGAGATCGGGCGGGCGATCACGTCCACGTTCCATGTGAGGGATATACTCGCATACGTGGCGAAAACCACCCTGCGGCTTCTCCAGGCGGAAGGGTGTACCGTACGCCTGGCCGGAGACGGCAGCAGCGCCCTGAAGGTCATGGTGGACGAAGGATATTCGCGGCCGGGGATGCGGCGTGAGCTTCGCGCGCACGGCAAGTTGCTGGCGAACCAGATCTTCCGGGAGAAGCGTCCCCTTCTTGTCAACGGTCCGGAAGATTCCCCCATGTATCTCCCCCTCACGCGCCAGGGGATAACCTCCTTCCTCGGTCTTCCGATCGTGTCGAAGGGGAAGGCGCTCGGCGTCATCAGTTACTACTCCGGGTCCCCGGACATCGCCTTCGACATGGAGGTGGTGAACCTGATGCAGACGATCTGCAGCCAGCTCGCCAACATGATCGAAAACTCGACGATGTACCAGGACGCGCAGGCGCTTGCGCACGCGAACCAGGTCAAGGTCCGCCAGCTCTCCACGCTTTACGACGTGGCGCGCGCCCTGATGTCCACGGTGAAGACCGAGCGGCTTCTGCAGATCATGATGCGCTCCCTCACCTCGCCCGCCGGCCTGAACTTCAGCCGGGCGATCCTTTTCATGGTGACGGAGGACGGCGACGGACTTATGGGACGGATGGGAGTCGGACCGAAGGACAGGAGGGAAGCCCGCCGGGCCGCATCCTCGTCCCCGGGGTTTTCGGCGGAAGGGGAGACCGGGGGCAAAGGCGAAGATACACGGTATCCGCTCTGGCCGGACGCGGAGCGTTTTTCCATTCCGCTGTACGGCTCCGAATGCCTTGTGGCCAAAGCTGTGCGCGAAAGGAAGGCGGTGCGGACGGAAACGGGATGCGGGCAGTCGGTCCCCGGCTCCCCCCAGATGTTCTGCGGCAAACATCCGAGCTCATTCGCCGCGGTGCCGCTCGTATTCAAGGACGAAGCCCGCGGTGTGATCTACGTGGACAACCAGTTCCGCGAGAGGGAAATCACGGACGAGGATATCCAGATCCTCACGATGTTCGCTTCGGAGGCGTGCCTCGCCATGGAGAACGCCTCGCTGTACGAAGATCTCGAAAACGCACTGGAGAACCTGCGGGCGATGCAGAGCCGATTGGTGCAGAGCGAGAAGCTGGCGGCGCTCGGAGAGATGGCCGCCAAGATCGCGCACGAGATCAAGAACCCGCTGACCGTCATCGGCGGCTTCGCGGCGCGCCTGGCGAGGAAAGGGCAGGGGGAGGATCCGGACGGCGCCACCTACACCCGGTACACCCGGATCATCCTGAAGGAGGCCCAGAGGCTGGAACGGATCATCCGGCAGACGCTTTACTTCTCGAGGGATGTCCTCCCCGCCCGCAGGCAGATCGACCTGAACGACGAGATCAAGGAAGTTCTTGCCATGTTCCGGGAGGATCTGGAAGAGGCCGGGATACACACGGACCTGAATCTGTCCGCGGATCTTCCGTCCATATCCGTCGATCCGGACCAGCTCAGGCAGGTCCTGTGGAATCTCCTGTCCAACGCGATCCAGGCGATGGAAGAAGGCGGCAAACTCACCGTGGCTACGCGGCAGGCGACGCCGGACGAAGGCGACGGAGTCGTTTTTCTCATCGGCGACACGGGCGGCGGGATTCCGTACGACGTGGTCCATAACATCTTCAATCCCTTCTTCACCACGAAAACCAAGGGAACGGGCCTCGGGCTTCCCATAGTCCACACGATCGTGGAAAAGCACGGGGGCACGATCCAGCTGGACAACCGGGAAGGGAAAGGGGTAACCTTTTCGGTCTTCCTGCCGCGCGTTCCGAAGGAGGCGGGCGCGGAGGAGCGGATCCTCGAGCAGATGAGCAGGGGCGGAGGGGAAGGTGGAGGCGGTGCTAAAAACCATCCGTGACAAGGTGGAGGCGGGGCGGCGCATTTCGGAGGAGGACGCGCTTGCGCTGTACCGGACGCGGGATGTCCTGTCGGTCGGCGAGATGGCGGATTTCGCCAACCGGCGGAAGAACGGGGACCGTGTGTACTTCATCGTAAACCGGCACATCAATCCCACCAACATCTGCGTCAACCGGTGCCGGTTCTGCGCCTTCAGCAAGACGAAGGGAGAGCCCCTCGCGTACACGATGACGATGGAGGAAGTCCTGCGCAGGGCGGAAGAGGCGCAGGAGCAGAAGGCGACGGAACTTCACATAGTGGGAGGGCTGCACCCCGACCTGCCGTTCGATTTCTACCTCGTCATGCTGCGGACGCTTGCGGAACGGTTTCCCGCGATGCACATCCAGGCCTTCACCGCCGTGGAGATCGACTATTTCTCGAAGATCACCGGTATGCCGCTCGATGAAGTCATCCGCAGCCTGAAGGAAGCAGGGCTCGGCAGCCTGCCGGGAGGCGGTGCGGAAATTTTCGCGCCCGAAGTGCGCAACAGCATCTGCCCGGAGAAGATTTCGGGCGACCGCTGGCTCGAGGTTATGGAGGCGGTGCACGCGGCGGGCTTGCGCAGCAACGCGACCATGCTTTACGGGCACGTGGAAACGCCGGAGTCCCGGGTCGACCACCTGCGCCGTCTGCGGGAGCTCCAGGACCGGACGGGCGGGTTCCAGTCGTTCATCCCGCTGGCGTTCCATCCGAAAAACACCCAGATCGCCAAGGGATACACGACGGGGCTGGAGGACCTCCTTGCGCTCGCGGTGGGGCGGCTCTACCTCGACAACTTCAGGCACGTCAAATCCTTCTGGATCATGGTCGGACCGAAGCTTGCCCAGATATCCCTCCATTTCGGCGTGAACGACATCGACGGGACCGTGGTGGAGGAGCGTATCACCCATGCAGCCGGTGCGCAGGCGGGCCAGGAGATGACGGTCTCCGAGCTGGTTACGATGATACGGCAGGCGGGACGCGTGCCCGTCGAGCGGGACACGCTCTACAACGTCGTGCGCGAATGGCCGGAAGGCGCGGCATGACGGGTTTGGACGAGGCGGTCCGGATGTTGCGGGACACGCCGCTGTTCGAGTTGGGGAGAGCGGCGGACGAAGTGCGGCGGCGGCTTCACCCGGACGGGGCGGTGTCGTACATCGTGGACCGCAATATCAATTACACCAACGTATGCGCGTGCGGCTGCTCCTTCTGCGCCTTCTACCGCGACAAGTCCGATCCCGACGCCTACGTGCTTTCCGAAGAGATCCTTTGGAGGAAGATCGAGGAGACGCTCCTTCTCGGCGGGACGCAGGTCCTGCTCCAGGGGGGGCTGCACCCCGACTGGGGGATCGAGGAGGCCGAGCGGCTTGTCCGGGCGGTCAAGCGGCACCCCATCCGTCTTCACGGCTTTTCCCCGCCGGAAGTGTGGCACTTCGCGATCCGTTCCGGGATTTCCATCCGGGACGTCATCTCACGGCTCGTAGCCCTGGGGCTTGATTCCATCCCCGGCGGCGGCGCCGAGATCCTGGACGACGAAGTTCGGCGCAGGATCAGCCCCCGGAAGATAGGGTGGGAGCAGTGGGCGGCCGTGATGCGCGAGGCGCACCGCCAGGGGTTGCGGACCTCGGCCACGATGATGTTCGGAAGCGTGGAGACGGCGGAATCGATCGCGCGCCACCTGCTTCGCGTGCGGGAGCTCCAGGAGGAGACGGGGGGCTTTTCCTCCTTCATCCCGTGGACCTTCCAGTCGGGTAACACGGCCCTGTCGGAGGATCCGTCGTACGCGGAGAGCGCTGCGGCGGGATTCAACCATGCAGTCGGGTACCTTCGTGTCCTGGCGGCGTCCCGGATCCTGCTGCCGGGCATCCCCACCGTCCAGGTGTCATGGGTGACGCAGGGAGCGAAGGTCGCGCAGGCGGGGCTCTTCTTCGGCGCGGACGATTTCGGCAGCACGATGATCGAGGAGAACGTCGTCGCCTCGGCGGGTGTCTCCTACAGGATGTCGGAGGAAGAGATAGCCGCCGCGATCCGCGACGCGGGATTCCGGCCGGTGAAACGGGAGGGACTGCCATGCTCGACCTGAAATTCGTCCGGGAGAACATACACGCCGTGGAGGAGGCGCTTCGGCGCAGGCGCTCCGCGGCACGACTCGAGGGGTTCGTGGAACTCGACCGGAAACGGCGGGACCTGCTGGTGAGCGTGGAGACCCTGCGCGCGGAACGGAACGCCGCATCGGAGGAGATCGGCCGCCTGCGGCGGGAAAAGAAGGACGCTTCGTCCCTCATGGAGAAGATGAAGGAGGTCGCCGCACGCATCAAGGAAATGGAGGCGGGCCTGCCGGAGGTGGAGCGGCAGATGGAGGATGCGCTGCTCTCCATCCCGAACGTCCCCGATGCAACGGTCCCCGATGGGGCCGGGGAGGAGGACAACGCCGTCGTTCGGACATGGGGGACCCCGGCCGGGTTCCCGTTCCCCGTGAGGGACCACGTCGACATCGGCGTGGGGCTGGACATCCTCGATTTCGACAGGGCGGCGAAGATCGCGGGCGCGCGGTTTTGCCTGAGCAAGGGGGCGGGGGCGCTTTTGGAGCGCGCGCTCATAAACTTCATGCTGGACGTCCACACTCGCGAGCACGGCTACACGGAGGTGCTTCCCCCGTTCATGGCGAATTCGGCTTCCTTCTTCGGCACGGGACAACTCCCGAAGTTCGAGGAGGACCTCTTCCGCGTGGCGGGGACCGACTACTTCCTCGTCCCGACCGCCGAGGTGCCCGTGACGAACGTCGTCCGGGATGAAATCCTCCCCGGCGATTCCCTCCCCCTCAAGATGACGGCCTACACCCCCTGCTTCCGGGCGGAAGCGGGCTCGTACGGCAAGGACGTCAGGGGAATGATCCGGCAGCACCAGTTCAACAAGGTGGAGCTGGTGAAGATCTGCCGGCCGGAGCAATCGTGGGCGGAGCTGGAGTCCCTGACCGCCGATGCGGAAACGATACTGCAGCGGCTCGGCCTGCCGTACAGGGTGGTGGCGCTCTGCACGGCGGACCTCGGATTTTCCTCCGCCAAGACGTACGACCTCGAAGTCTGGCTGCCGTCGCAGAAGCGGTACCGCGAGATCTCCTCCTGCAGCAACTTCACCGACTTCCAGGCGAGGCGCGCGAAGATACGGTTCCGCGACGGGGCATCCGGCAAGACCCGGCTCGCGCACACGCTGAACGGCTCAGGCCTTGCCGCAGGGCGCACCGTCGTCGCGGTGCTCGAGAACTTCCAGCAGGAGGACGGCTCGGTAGCCGTCCCCGAGGTCCTGCGGCCCTACATGGGAGGAATGGACAGGATCGTCAAACGGTGATGCGCAAGGGTTGCCTGACGCCCGGAAACGCCTCAAGGGTGTCGGCGTGATTATCCCTATGCCGGGGATTTCGGCGATCTCCTTATCCGCACTGAATTTGATTCCCGATGTCCCGTCCCGGTTTTGGCACGAACAAATTGCGGCGCCCCCCGCGGCGGTCTGGTACAATTTTTATCCATATGAAACGCTGGAAGTGCACAATCTGCGGTTACATCCACGAAGGCGAGGAGCCGCCGGAGCGGTGCCCCGTCTGCGACGCGCCCAGGGAGCTTTTCTTCCTTCTGCCGGATTGACCGTAACCTGGCCTCCCACAATCACTGAACGATATTTCAGTGCACGATAAACCTGCGAAACGTTAACGTGCGGGGAGCATCGAATTTCACGGACGGCGTGGGGGGCTAAAACCCCCAATAATTTCCAATACAGTCTGGGAGGGCGGCCGGGGTGAAGGTTCCGGAAGGGTGGTATTTCCATCCGATGCTCGTCCATTTCCCCCAGGCGCTCTTCCCGGCGGCGGCCGCGTCCTTCGTCCTTTACCTTGCGACCGGTATCGTGAATTTCGAGAGGGGGGCCCATTTAATGACTTCTTTCGGGATGGCCGCGACGCCGTTTACGATGATTTCCGGCTACCTGGACTGGAAGATCAGGTACAAGGGGTACATGACTTCGGTGTTCAAGATCAAGATCGTTACCGGATTCGTCCTGTTCGGGCTCTCCCTTTGCGCCGTGCTGTTGCGAACGCTCGTGCCGGGAATCGACCAGCTGCCGCTCTCTGGCCTGGGCTGGCTTCGCGGCGGCCTGCTTTTCGGCTGCGTCGCGGGTTGCATCGTGGAGGGGCATTACGGCGGCAAGCTCGTTTTCCATTGAGACGGCACCCCCATCGGACCGACACCCTGCCGAAAAGGAGGACACGCTGATGCAGGCACCCGAAATCGTAAAGGTCATCCACACCGCCATCGACAAGGAGAAGGAGGCGATCGCGACCTACCTGCAACTGGCCAAGGTCATCAAGGACGTCAAGGCGAAAAACGTGCTCATCAATCTCGCATCGGACGAGGTGGGGCACATGAACAAGCTTGAGGACCACCTGATATCCTTTCTCGAGGGGAAATCCTGGGTGATTCCCCGTGCCGAGGGCGCGGAAACGATTGCTGCGGTGATGACGAAAAGCGCAAAACTTGAGAAAATCGATCCGGGGAAACTTGCGCGCGCGGATGAAATCCGTATCCTGGAGATCGCCATAGACAAGGAGATCGCCGCGAACAGGGCGTACCTCGATATGGCCAGGGATGCCGCGTCGAAGGAAGCGAAGGAGATGTTCCTTTCCCTGGCCGGGGAAGAGGACATGCATGCCAGGATACTGAAGGCCGAAGTGGATTCGATCGGCCAGAACGGATTCTGGTTCGACATGCAGGAATTTACCATGGAGCAGTAAGGGGGAAACCGGATTGGATTTTCTAAGGGAGGCGAGAGAAAAACTGGAGGAAGAAGCGCAGAAGATCGAGGTGGAACTCCGGGTCAAGCTGCCGAAGGAGATAAGCGCCGCGATGTCGCACGGCGACCTGTCCGAGAACGCCGAATACCACGCCGCCAAGGAGCGGCAGTCCACGCTGCAGGCCCGGATGGGCCAGATCCAGAAGCGGCTCGCGGATCTTTCCCGTATCGACGTGTCCGGCATCCCTGCGGATCGCGTCGGTTTGGGAAGCGTCGTGACGGTCGACAACCTCGATACCGGGGAGACGGCCTGCTACACGCTGGTTATCCCGGAGGTCGCCGACGGCAAGCGGAACCTCATATCCATCGCTGCGCCCGTCGGAAAGGCGCTGCTGAACCGGCAGGTGGGCGATTCGGTGACGGTTTCGATACCGAAAGGCACTTTCGAGCTCGAAGTACGGAAGTTCGTCACCATCACCGGCACGATTTTCGAATAGCATAAAAACCGGCGCATCAGGAGAGGTGCGGAAATTTCCTGCGCACCTCTTCAACTATGCGCTTCACGTCCTCCGATCGGTCGCGGGGGCATACGAGGACCGCGTCGCCGCTTCGAACCACCACCACATCCTTCATGCCCGTCACTGCGACCACCCCGCGGTCCGTCCGGACGAAGGAATTGCTGCATTCGAGAAGCACCGCGTCGCCGAATGCGACGTTCTCCCCCGGTATTCCCAGGAACTCGTGGAGGGACCGCCACGTGCCGAGATCGTTCCAGCCGAAATCCGCCGGGATCACAAGGATGCCCTTCTCCTTCTCGAGGATCCCGTAGTCGATGGAGATCGACGGCATCCGCCTGTACGCGGTTTTAAGCCGTCCCGGGAACCCCGATTTTCCGGAGGGACGGAACGCGGCGTCGATCGCCTCATGGATTTCGGGAAGGAAGCGCTTCAGCCGGTCGCCGAAAGTGTCTGCGCGGAAAAGGAAGATGCCGCTGTTCCAGGAGAACCGTCCGGTTCTCAAAAACTTTTTCGCCGTGGCAAGGTCAGGCTTTTCCGTGAACCGCCGGACGTTGTAGATGCCTTCCTCTTTCCCCGCGAAGGGAGCCCCCCTTTCGATATAACCGTATCCTGTCGCCGGATGGGTGGGGGATATCCCGATCGTTACGAACTTCCCGGTGCGTCCCGCCGCGCGGAACCCTTTTCCCAGCACCGAGCGGAAGCCCCGCTCGTCGGCGACGGCATGATCGGCGGGAGCTGCGGCGATCACCGCCGCCGGGTCGCGGCGCGCTATGCATGCGGTGGCCAGCGCCACTGCGGGACCGGTATTTTTTCCTTCCGGCTCCAGGATGATGTTCCCGCCCGGAATGCCGAGGGTCCGCGGGGACAGGTGCGGCGCGTCCTTCTCGCAGGCCACCACCCACACGTTTTCCCTTCGCAGGAGCGGGAACATCCGCCGTATCGTTTCGCGGATCATCGGGCCGTGCCCGGTCAGATCGAGGAACTGCTTGGAGCGGCGCACCCGGCTCTCGGGCCAGAAGCGGGTTCCGGACCCGCCCGCCATCACGACCACGTGGTCCATGGGGAAAGCCTCCGCGCCTTCGAAATCTTGAGATAGAATACACTCCGTGCGCATCGACCTCAAAAAGAGTTTCGTGACCGGCATTTTCGTGACGGTTCCCCTTGTCCTGTCGGTGGGGATCCTCGTCTGGTTTTTCCAGAAGGTGGACCGTTTCTTTTCGCCCCTGATCGAAGGGATCGCCGGCGCGATTTTTCCCGGAGCGGAGCGCGTCCCCGGCGCCGGCTTTCTCGCGGGGCTGCTTATCATCTTCCTTGTGGGTTTGTTCGCCCGGAACGTGGTCGGGGCGCGCATCCTCGAGGGAATCGACTGGCTGATCGACCGGATCCCGGGTTACCGGACGATTTATACCACCATCAAGCAGCTTACGAACGCGTTTTCCCCGGACAGCACCCGGTCGTTCCGTCAGGTGCTCCTGGTCGAATATCCGAAAGAAGGCTCCTACGCCCTGGCTTTCCGGACCGGGACGGTAGAGAAGGAAGGCAAGCCTCTCGCCGTCGTCTTCGTTCCGACCAACAACCTGTACCTGGGAGAGGTGCTTTTCATCCCGGAGGAGAGGGCGTGCGTCCTCGACATGACCGTGGAGCAGGGGGTGAAGATCCTCGTGTCGGGCGGTATCGCCGCTCCGCGGACATTCCAGGGGACCTCCGGCCTGCCGGGGGGGATTCCGGATATCCTTCCGTTGAACGGCGCCGGCGGAAATACGGCACACGAAATTGGACTTGACAAGCAAGGACCCTCGTCCGTAACCTGAAAGGCACGATGGAAACGACGGCGTACGCGCAATATATCCTCATGCCCGGCGGACTCGCTCTACTGGCCCTACTTGCGGGGCCGGCCCGCTGCCGTGCGAGCGCGTGACGCGATAGACTGATACGCTCGACACAGGCCGCGGGAACCGGCAAGGTTCCCGCGGCCTTTTTGTTTTTCAAGGCCGCCGGGAATCTTTCTCCCGGCGGCTGATTTTTTTTTCAATCATTGCAGGAAAAGGAGGAGTCGAAATGGCGGACAAGGTTTTCATCTTCGACACGACGTTGCGGGACGGCGAGCAGGTCCCCGGCGCCAAGCTGGCCAAGGAGCAGAAAGTGGAGATCGCGAAGCAGCTGGCCGCATTGAACGTGGACATCATCGAGGCGGGGTTCCCGGCGTCATCGCCCGGGGATTTCGAGGCCGTCCGCGAGGTGGCGCGCGTCGTCAGGGGGCCGGTCATCACGGGGCTCGCGCGGGCGGTGCGGAAGGACATCGACACGCTCTGGGAAGCGGTTAAGGTTGCGAAGAGACCCCGCATCCACACTTTTCTCGGGACATCGGACATCCACATACAGAAGAAGTTCCGCTCCGACCGGGATAAGATCCTCCAGTGGTGCGTGGACACGGTAAAGTACGCCCGTTCGCTCTGCCAGGACGTGGAGTTC
Source organism: Deltaproteobacteria bacterium (assembly GCA_016218975.1). Classification (NCBI taxonomy): domain Bacteria; kingdom Pseudomonadati; phylum Myxococcota; class Myxococcia; species Deltaproteobacteria bacterium. The sequence continues at coordinate 1,160 of JACRCO010000004.1, read as the reverse complement.
TCGACCGAAGACGCGTCGCGCACGGACTTCGAATTCCTCTGCCGCTCCGTGGAGGCGATCGTAAGGGCGGGGGCGACGACGATCAACGTCCCCGACACGGTGGGGTATGCCACGCCCATCGAAATGGCGGAGAGGATCCGGCGGCTCAAGGAGAAGGTACCGGCGCTGGACAAGGCGGTGATCTCGATGCACTGCCACAACGACCTCGGGCTTGCCACCGCGAACACCCTGGCGGGCATCCTCGCAGGCGCGCGGCAGGCTGAAGTTACGGTGAACGGAATCGGAGAGCGGGCCGGAAACGCGGCGCTCGAGGAAGTGGTCCTGGCGCTTCGCACCAGGAAAGAGGTCTTCGGGAACCTCCAGACCGCCGTCAACGTGAAGGAGATTTCGAAGACCAGTAAAATGGTTTCCGCGCTCATGGGCTTGCCGGTGCAGCGGAACAAGGCGATTGTCGGGGCCAACGCGTTCGCCCATTCCTCCGGCATACACCAGGACGGGATCATCAAGGACAGGTCCACTTACGAGATCATCCGCCCGGAGGACGTGGGGGTATCCGCCCACACCTTCGCCCTGACCGCCCGGTCCGGGCGAGCCGCGCTCAAGCACCATATCTCGTCGTTCGGCCACACGCTGAGCGATGCGCAGGTGGATGCCGTTTATCAAAAGTTCCTCGAACTCGCCGACAAGAAAAAGGAGGTCAAGGTCGAGGAGCTGGAGATCCTCGTGCAGGAAGAGCTGTTCAAGGTGCCGGAGACCTACCGCCTCGAGCACATCCAGATCCTGTCGGGAACGAAGGCCACGCCGATGGCCGCACTCCGGGTGCGCCGCGGCAGCGATGTGATCGAGGAGGCCGCCACCGGGAACGGGCCTATCGACGCCGCCTACCAGTGCATCGAACGGATCGTCGGGCAGAAATTCGAGCTCCTCAACTTCGGGTTGAACGCGATAACCTCCGGCGAGGATGCGATCGGGGAAGCGACCGTCCGCATAAGGACCAACGGGACGATCTTCGCGGGCGCGGCCAGCTCGACCGACATCATCGAGGCGGCCGTGAAGGCGTACATATCGGCGATCAACCGCTGGGTCGCCGCCGAGGAACGGGAGAAGACCTCGCGCAAGAAGGGGGGGAAGCCGCGCGGAAAGGCGCCCGCCGCCTCGCT
>JACRCO010000003.1 GCA_016218975.1 Deltaproteobacteria bacterium | reverse complement strand
TGCTGCGGCGTACGCGATCGCCTCTTGCGTGGGCAAGGAGGAGCTTTCGGAGGACTACATCATTCCTTCGGTTTTCAACCGGAAGGTGGGTCCTGCGGTCGCCCGTGAGGTATCCCGAGCGGCGCACCGGACGAAGGTCGCCCAGCGGGCATCGAAGGCGTACTCGGAAATCCACCTTGTATCCTAAGGAAGCCGCGGTGCAGCGGGCCGAAGGAGGCGTCGCCACTGCCAGGATGCGGAGGTGCCGGATCCCGGACCTGACCGGGATGACCGTCGGAACCTGGCAGATCCTATACGAGACCACGGAAGAGGACAACCCGTACTGCATGTGCCGGTGCGTACGGTGCGGCGTCAAAAAGAGGATACTGGCCATCAAGATCCGGAAAGGATATGTGCTCAGGTGCCCGGAATGCCGGATCAGGCGGGAGTTTTTCGGGGAAGTTCAAAAAGAGTTTTAAAAAGCCTTTCGGGCGCTTGAACTTATCGGATATGGGGGTAGAATACATTATTTGCGCCAAGGCCGGCCGGGGGTATGCCGGCGGCCAGGCCCGCCGCAACGGAAGTCGGCAAACCCCGTCAGGTCCGGAAGGAAGCAGCGGTAGCCGCACAGCTCCGTGTGCCGGCGGTTTCCCTGGCTGCCGGCGGACCCCCGGCCGGTAATCGGGCATGCCCTCCGAAGCTCCGATGCGTTGGGTTTTTGAATGCCGCATGGAGCGCAGGAGGACGGGGGCGGATACGCATATGGCGTACGAGGCGCTGGCCAGGAAATGGCGCCCGAAGGGGTTCGAGGAGGTCGTCGGCCAGGGGCACGTCACCCGGGCGCTTGCCAACGCGATCTCACTCGGGAAAATCCATCACGCTTACCTTTTCGCGGGAACGCGCGGAGTGGGGAAGACCACATTCGCAAGGATCCTCGCGCGGGCGTTAAACTGCGAAAAAGGCCCCTCCGCGGCTCCATGCCGCCAATGCTCCGCCTGTCTCGAGGTCCTCGCCGGCACGGCGGTGGACGTGCAGGAGATCGACGGCGCGTCCAACACGGGCATCGACGACGTCCGCAGGCTTCGGGAAAACGCCGCGTATGCCCCATCCCGCCTGCGATACAAGATTTACATCATAGACGAAGTTCACATGCTCTCGAAGTCGGCCTTCAACGGGCTGCTGAAGATACTGGAAGAGCCGCCGCCCCACACGGTGTTCGTCTTCGCGACCACCGAGCCGAACCGAATTCCCGACACGATTCTCTCCCGGGTACAGCGTTTCGATTTTCGAATGCTCACGGAAGAGGAGATCCTCGACCGCCTCCGGGAGATGGCGAATGCGGAGAAGATCGAGTGCGAGGAAGACGCCCTGGGCCTCGTGGCGCGCTACGCGTTCGGTTCCATGCGGGACGGGCAGTCGATCTTCGAGCAGGCGGCGGTGTCCGGAAACGGACGTATCGATGCGGCGCTCGTCGAGGAAATGCTCGGGCTGGTCGGCACGGAGGCGGCGCTCGACCTGGTGGGCGAAGTGGCGGCCGGAAATGCGGGAGAGGCGATCCGGAAATTTTCCGTCCTTCTGTCGCGGGGGGCGGACCTGAAATTTCTTTACCTTTCGATCGTGGATGTCCTGCGGGACGCCGCCGTCTGGAAATTCACGGAGAACGACGGCCTGCTTTTCCGGCATTCCCCGTCTTCGCTCGAGCGTTTGAAGGGGCTTTGCGCGGGGAAAAGCCGCGAGGAATGGATGTTCCTGCTGGATATCGCTTTCCGTTCGGAGAAGGACGTTCTCGGCACGGAGTTCCCGCGGTTGGGGTTCGAATTGCTGCTGCTGCGGCTGGTAAACGCTCCGGGGTTGCTCGACGTCGAGGGTCTGGCAGGGGAGGCGGCCCCTCCGCCGAAGCCCAGGCTGCACGCGGTTTCCGGTTCGCCGGAGACGGATTCTCCGCCGAGGGCCGCTTCGACGACCTTCGCGGCGCGCGGACCCGCGCCGGCGCCCGCAGCGGGAGCCAGGGACCAGCTGTGGGACGCCCTCCTGAAAAACCTGACCGGGAAAAAGAAGACGGTGCTGCTGAGTCTCCTTTCGCAGATGAAGGGGCGGCGCGAGGGAGACGAGCTGGTCATCTCGTCCCCCCATCAGTTCGTGCTCGACCGGCTGAAGGAAGACGACAAGTGGCCTGTCCTTATTCAGGCCGTCTCGGAAGCGGCGGGAAAGAAACTCGAGGTCCGGCTGACCGCTTCCGGGGAAAAAAAAACCCCTGAGACCGTAGACGCAGCCGCCGAGGAGGACCGGGCAAGGAGAAAAGCCCTCGACGATCCGTTGCTGGCCGAGGTGCTCAAGGAGTTCGAGGGGTCGACGGTGCTGGAAGTGCGGCCCGCCCCGCGCAAGGCGCCCGCGCCTCCGCCCGCCGCCCCCGAGGCGGAACCCGAAGAACCTGCGCCGGGCGAGTCCGATCCGGACGCCTGAGCGGTCCAGGTGATACATATTACCGGCCTTGGCCCGGAAGGTTTTTGCGCCGAGGTATTTTTCGCGGGCAAGGCGTCCCCCGCGAGGGGTAGCCCGTGAGGCGTGCGTAGCCCGGCAAACAGATCCCGAGGCGAATTGCCTTCCGGGGTCAATGACAGGGGATCGACGATGGATTTTCAGAACATCCTGAAACAGGCGCAGGAGATGCAGGCGCGCCTCGCCAAGCTCCAGGAGGAGCTTGCTCAGAAGACGGTCGAGGCGTCCGCCGGGGGCGGCATGGTGACGGTGACGGCGAACGGCCGCCAGGAGATCCTGTCCGTGCGAATAGAGAAAGAGGTGATCTCGCCGCAGGAAGCGGACCTCCTCCAGGACCTCGTACGCGCCGCGGTGAACGAAGCCCTTTCGCGTTCCCGGGAGATGATCGCCTCGGAGATGTCGAAGGTCACGGGGGGGATGAACCTCCCGGGGCTTCCATAGCGCGATGTCCTACCCGAAGCCGCTTCGGGGGCTGATCGCCCTGCTTTCCCGTCTACCCGGCATCGGGGAGAAGACGGCGACGCGCCTTGCGCTCCACATGCTGCGCATGCCACGAGAGTCCGTCCGGGAATTGGGCCAGGCTATTGCCGGGATCTCCGAGGCTGTGATAAGATGCACCAAATGTTTTAACATCGCGGATGTTGACCCGTGCTCCCTGTGCACGGACCCCGCGCGCCGGGATGACCTGATCTGCGTCGTTGAAGATCCTACCGACATTATCCCGATAGAAAAGAGCGGGGAGTACAAGGGCAGGTACCATGTCCTCGGGGGGGCGATTTCACCGATCGACGGCGTGATGCCGGAGGACCTGCGCATCCGCGAATTGCTGGAAAGGATTTCACGGGGAGGGGTGGAGGAAGTCATCCTCGCCACCAATCTCACCGCCGAAGGGGAAGCCACCGCCTCCTACCTGGCCGGGGTGGTCAAACCGTCGAACGTGCGCATCACCCGCATCGCTTACGGCATGCCCGTGGGCTCGGACCTGGAATTTACCGACGAGGTCACCGTCGGCAGGGCGATCAAGGGACGCCGGGAATTATAGAGAAATTCCATTCGAGAGGGGTTAAAGCAATGAGCAAGAGCGTGGCGGCGGCAAAACTGCCGGTCAAGAATGACCTCGGGTTCTTCGAAATCCGGATGGAGAGCATCGGGGGCCTGGGCGCCAACGTCGCGGGAAAGATCCTGACGGAGGCCGCCATTTTGCGCATGGGAATGAACGGAGCCGGGTTCGCCTCGTACGGCTCGGAGAAAAAGGGGACGCCCGTCAAGGCGTTCGTACGGATCTGCGAGGCGGGCCAGACGGTGCGGGTGAACAGCCCGATCGAGGAGCCGCACGTGCTGGCGATCTTCCACGAGGCGCTGGCCAGGACCGTGCCGGTGACCGCGGGGGCGATCCCCGGAAAGACCACGGTGATCCTCAACACGCGCAAGACCCCCGCGCAGGCGCGCGACTTCCTGAAGATCCAGGGCGGGAAGGTCGGCACGGTCGACGCGATGGAGGTCGCGATGGCCACTGGTTCCCGCGTGAACATGGTCATGATGGGCGCCATCGCCAAGGCCGCCGGTTTCTTCGACTGGAAGGCGCTCGAGGAGGCCATCGGGGAGGCGTTCGGGAAGAAATACCCGGCGCTGATGAAGGGAAACCTCGAGGCGCTGAAGCGCGGTTTCGACGAGGTGAAGTTCGAGGAGTTCCCGGTCGACGGGAAGTACCCGGCCACGCCGTTCAGGCGCGAAGTCCCCAAGCTGGGGTACGAGAACGCGCCCATCGGCGGGACGATCTACTCCGTGGGGAACATGCGGTTCAAGGACCTTTCCACCAGCCGCACCGGGATGATCCCGCTCTTCATCGTGGACAAGTGCACGCGCTGCGGAGAATGCGACCTGACCTGTCCCGACTACTGCTTCGTGTGGGAGAAGGGCAAGGATCCCAAGACCGGTAAGGACGGGATGATTCTACTGGGCATCGACTACCAGTTCTGCAAGGGATGCCTGCGTTGCACCCACATATGCAAGTTCGGGGCGCTGCTCCCCGTCAAGGAAGCGGAGCAGGACATCGACAAAATCACCGTAAAACACAAGCATCTGAAATAAGGAAATGAGGGAGAAAACGATGGTGCAGACGGCGAAGAAGACAGGTGCCCGGCCGGCGCAGGAAGTCGTGGTCAACAGCGGCAACGAGATCGCGGCGGTGGCGGCCAAGCACGTCAACTACCACATCATGGGGTACTACCCCATCACCCCGTCCACGGAGATCGCGGAGACGCTGGACGCGATGAAGGCGGAAGGGGAGCACACCATCCGGATGATCCCGGGAGACGGGGAGCACGGCGCAGCCGGGATTTGCTACGGGGCCACCACGGCGGGCGGGCGCGTCTTCAACGCCACGTCGGCCAACGGGCTGCTGTTCGGATTCGAGCAGCTTCCCGTCCAGTCGGGGACCCGCTTCCCGATGGTGTTCAACATCGTCACCCGTGCGGTATCGGGGCCGCTGGACATCCGCGGCGACCACAGCGACATCATGCTGGCGATGAACACCGGCTGGATCATCCTCATGGCCTCCGACGTCCAGGCGGTCTACGACATGAACATCATGGCGCCCAAGATCGGGGAGGACATGTCGGTCCGGCTCCCCGTGATGGTGGCGTTCGACGGCTTCTTCACCTCGCACCAGAAGCGCCGGGTGGAGATCTTCTCCGAGCCGAAAGAGGTGGTCCAGGAGTTTCTGGGACCGTTCGTCCCGACGGTGACGTCGGTCGATCCGCGCAAGCCCGTCACGATCGGCCCCTACATGAACGACCCCGACCTCATCAACAACAAGAAGCAGCAGGCCGACGCGATCGTGCGGGCCGACGCCGTGATCAAGAAGGTGTTCGCGGAATACGCGAAGATTTCCGGGCGTGAGTACCCCTTCGTCGAGCTTTACCGGATGGAGGATGCGGAGGCGGCGTTGTTCATCCTGAACTCGGCCGCGGAGACGGCCAAGGAGGCCGTGGACGCGCTCCGCAAGCAGGGGAAGAAGGTGGGACTCATCCGCCCGAACGTGATCCGGCCGTTCCCGCAGAAGGAGATCCGCGAAGCCTTGAAGAAAGTGAAGGGCCTCGTGGTCGCCGACCGGCAGGACAACTTCGGCGCATACGGCGGCGCGATGACTATCGAGGTCAAGGCCGCGCTCCAGGGGATCAGGGGGAACGAGACCCAGGTCGCCGGGCGGATCTACGGCGTCGGCGGGAAGGAGTTCTTCGTCGAGGACGCCGAGGCGATGCTGAACGAAGCGCTTGAGATCGCGAAGGACGGAGAAGTGAAAGTCCCCTACGACTACTTCGGGATCAATCCCGGCGAGAAGGGATACGAGCCGCCCAAGGCGTATGAACCCATCACCGAGGAACAGGCGTCCGGGATCGTACGGGTCGAGACTTCGCCTGAAGGAAAAATGGATGTGAGAGGCATCAACATGCGGGCCTTGACGGAGCGGCCTAAACGGGTCGGCCCCGGCCACGGCGCATGCCCCGGCTGCGGGATTTTCGTGAACCTGAACACGTTCCTGAAAGGCATCGAGGGGTTCGTGACCGTGCTGTTCCACACCGGCTGCGGGATGGTGGTCACCACCGGCTACCCGTACACCTCCCACAAGATCACCTACGTCCATAACCTATTCCAGAACGGCGCGGCGACGATGTCGGGAATCGTCGAGATGTTCGAGGAGCGGAAGAAGCGGGGAGAGATCCCGAAGGACGAGAAGATCACCTTCCTCATGGTCACCGGGGACGGCGGGCACGACATCGGCATCGGCCCGTCCCTGGGCGCCGCGGCGCGCAACAGCCGCATGATCATCATCGAATACGACAACCAGGGGTACCAGAACACCGGCTCCCAGCTCTCCTTCACCGTGCCGATCGGGCAGTCGACCTCCACGTCGAACTACGGTCCGGCTCAGAAAGGGAAGGCGACGCACCACAAGGACACGGCGCAGATATTCAACGCTGCGCACATCCCGTACGTCTTCACGGCGGCCGAATCGAACCCGCGGGACATGATCCGCAAGGCGGCCAAGGCGCAGAAGTATGCGGACGAAGGCCTGGTGTTCGGCAAACTGATCTCCATGTGCCCGCTGGCGTGGCGCACTGAAGAGCGTCTCTCGGTGCCGATCATCCAGGCGGCGGTGGACAGCTGTTTCTTCCCGCTCTACGAGATCGAGCACGGGATCACGACGCTCAACTACGACCCGGAGGAGAAGGGGAAGAAGGTCCCGGTTACGGAGTGGATCAAACAGATGGGGAAGACCAAGCACATGCTGAAGCCCGACTGCAAGCACGTGCTCGATGCTTTCCAGACCGAGGTGGACCGCCGCTGGCTCCGCCTAAAGGAGATGCACAAGAACCCGCTTTTATAGGGACGGTCCTGAATACTTGCATGGAAACCCGGGGAGCCCCCAAAAGCCTCCCGGGTTTTTTTATCTTCGACGCGCAGGAATCATATACAGGGACCAGGGCATCAAATCGGCGGTCCAGGTGGAAACCGGTTGGAATACTGTAGCGGAAAGGAATAAACATGGGACCTGTTTCCCATTTTCTCGCGGGAACGGCGGCGATATTACTGGCGGCGGGGCCGGTAAGGGGCTTTGCGGATGAGCACAAACATCACCACGAACATGCAGGACACAAGGAACACATGCATCATCACGGAGGGAAGGCGCCGCAGGAAGGTTATAAGCGGTCCGTTTCCTCTTATGAAGTGCCCGACGTCACCCTGAGGGGACCGGACGGTGCGGGGATTACGCTGCGTGAGGCGCTCGGAGGCGGAAACCCGGTTATGCTGAACTTTATATTCACGACGTGCCCCACAATCTGCCCCTTGTTGACCGCATCCGTCTCCAAGCTCCGGCAGGATCTCGGCGCGGACCGGGATAAAATCCGGATGGTGTCCATCACGATCGATCCTGAATACGACACTCCCGCCGTGATGAAGGAATATGCGAACCGGTTCTCCGCGGATTCCGGATGGATGTTCCTGACGGGGAGCGCGGCCGACATAGTATCGATCCAGCACGCCTTCGACGCCTACCGGGGAAACAAAATGAAGCATGCCCCTTACACCTACCTGCGCGCATCCCACGAAATTTCCTGGACGCGTCTCGACGGGATCCTGAGCGCCGAGGAGCTCGAACGCGAAGCCAGGTCGATCCTGACGGCCCGTTGACCGTACCGCCACGCCGCAGACCGGCAGGAAAGCGTCTCCTGACTCTCCTCGGGGCCATTGCCGTATCGCTTCCTCTTCTTGCAGGAGCAACCGATCCGAAACCCTTACAAACCGGAACAGGTGGCGGGCAAGAAGAACTTCACGGGAAGCGTATCTACCGGGAGGGATTGCTCCCCTCGGGGGAACCGGTGCAGGCGCGGATCCGTGATGACGTGCCTCTGGCGGGAAAACAGGCCGCATGCGTGAGCTGCCACCGCCGCAGCGGGATGGGCTCCATCGAAGGCCGCACGATCGCGCGTCCCGTGACCGGGACGGCCCTCTACCGTCCCTCGGAGCTATATGCGCGCGGGCCGTTCCAATCGCTGCGGAACGGGGCGGGGAAGTGGCCGGCATACACGGACGAGACGCTCGCCCGGGCGATACGCGAGGGGATCGATCCCTCGGAACGGATCCTCGGCCCGGCGATGCCGCGTTATCGGCTCGGCGACGGGGATCTACGCTTCCTGATTTCCTACCTGAAGTCCATGTCCGTTTCCGTCGCACCGGGCGTTACCGAGGAAACCATCCGCTTCGCGACCGTGGTCGACGGCCGGACCGATCCAGCGAAACGGAAAGCGATGCTGGACGTCCTTCGGACCTATTTTGCGGACATCGGCGGCGATCCGCGGAATATTTTACGGAAGGGAAAGCTCCCCGGACTGGCCGGGGCGAAGCAGTTCGGGGCGTTCCGGAAGTGGGAACTCGACGTATGGGAGATGTCGGGGCACGAAGCGGCATGGGAGGCCCAACTCGAGGAGCATTACAGGGCGCGGCCCGTCTTCGCCTTGATCGGCGGAATCGCCGAAAACGGATGGGGGCCGGTCCACCGTTTTTGCGAGAAGTACGAGGTCCCTTCCCTCTTCCCGAACGTTGTCCTTCCCGTCGTATCAGAGACAAACTATTACTCCTTCTACTTTTCCCGGGGGATGGCGCTCGAGGCGGAGGCGCTCGCACGGCACTTGGGAGGAGAAAGGGAGTCGATGCGGGAAGGTACGATCGTCCAGGTCTACCGGAGCGACGAGGCGGGAACGATTTCCGCCGAAGCGTTCAGGAGCGCCCTGCGCAAAAACAACGTCGCAGGCCTCAGGGACCGGCGCATCGGCGAAAACGAAGCACTGACGCCCGCCTTCTGGGCTGGCGTGACGGCGTCGGATCGGCCATACGCGGTCGTGCTCTGGCTTCGCGCCGCCGGACCGGGCGGACTCGGCCTTCCGGATGAGCCTGCGGTCCTCCCCGAACGGATCTATCTCTCTTCGGGACTGACGGGCGGAAGGAACATCCCGGTCCCGGAATCGCTCAGGGACAGGGTCCATCTCCTCCATTCCTTCACGCAACCCCTGGACGAAGAACGGCGAATGGCCCGTTCGAGAGCGTGGCTCCGGAGCCGGGGGATGGGGCGCGCTGAGGAACGCCTGCAGGCGAACACGCTGTTTGCGGCCGCGCTCGCGATGGAGGCGCTGGATCACCTGCTGGGCAATTTCTCGAGGGACTATTTCATCGAATGGATCGAGCACCAGGCGGAGGACGCGCTGACTCCCTCCGCCTATCCCCGCATGGCGCTGGGCCCCGGGCAGCGCTTCGCTTCCAAAGGTTGCTACATCCTGGGGTATTCGAAGGATGCGAAGGATTGGGTGACGCCCGTCGGCGGCTGGATCGTCCCGGATCGGTGACGCGCGGCAACCGCCGTCTTTTGATTTCTCTTTCCCTATGGTATCTTTCGCCTATGGCGCAAGGGCATTTCATCCTACGCGAGAAGGAATTCCTCGATTTTCAGGCCGTCCTGAAGAAACTCCTGGCGAATTCCTTCGCCAAAGTGGTCTTTCTTATCGACAAGAACGGGTCCCTTATCGCCTCTTCGGGAGAAACGGAGAATTTCGACACCACCTCCCTGGCTTCGCTGGCGGCGGGAAACATCGCAGCCACGGGGGGGCTTGCCTCCCTCATCGGTGAAAAGGAGTTTTCCATCCTTTTCCATGAGGGGGAACGGGACAACATGCACATCTCCGTCGTGGCGAACCGGCTGATCCTCGTGGTTATCTTCGACCGGCGCTCCTCCGTCGGGCTCGTGCGGCTGCGGACGCGCAGGGCGTCGGTGGACCTCGAAAGAATCCTCCGCGACATAGACGCCGGGGCAGCGAAAGAGGAAGAGGGAGACATCGAGGAGCTCACCGAGGCCGACATCGAGAGCCTGTTCAAATAATGTCCTTCATCAACTACTCGCTGCGCGAAATCAACTGCAAGATCGTGTACTACGGGCCCGGCCTGTGCGGAAAAACGACGAACTTGCAGTACATCTACCGCAGGATGAACCCGGATTCGCGCGGGAAGATGATCTCCCTTGCCACGGAAAGCGAGCGCACCCTATTCTTCGACTTTCTGCCGCTTTCGCTCGGCGAGATACGGGGCTTCAAGACCCGGTTCCACCTCTACACCGTACCCGGACAGGTGTTTTACGACGCCAGCCGCCGACTTATCCTGCGGGGAGTGGACGGCGTGGTTTTTTCCGCCGACTCCCAGCTCACGCGGATGGACGCCAACGTGGAGTCCCTGGAGAACCTTCAGGGAAACCTGCGGGAACAAGGTTACGACGGTGACAGGATTCCCCTCGTGATGCAGTACAATAAAAGGGATTTGTCCCAGGTGGCATCGGTGTCGCAGCTTCACGCGCTTCTCAATTACCGGAACGTCCCCGAGTTCGAGGCTGTGGCCACGACGGGGGTGGGCGTCTTCGAAACGCTCAAGGCCATCATCAAGCTGATCCTGATCGACTTGAAGAAAGGCGGGAGATAGTGTACCGTCTCGCAATCGGGATGGCGCATTAGCTTACTTCCGAATCCTTTCCCGGATTTCCGCGCCCATGACGGAACTCATTGCGACGATCGCATCACCACGGGAACTTGCCGGTACCGACCTAGGCCCTTATGACGCAGTTTGCCTGGGGAACCCGTATTGCCGCCGCGTAGAAGAAAACTTCGCGGAGGACGTATCCCTCCTCCCAGAAACCGTGGCCTCACTGCGCAAAGCGGGAAAAAAGGCGTACCTGACGACCCCGGCAGCCCCCCGGGGACGCGATCTCCCGCAGGTTGAGCGGATCATCGATGCCGCCCGCGCCGCCGGAGTCCAGGCGCTGGAGATCCACAACATGGGGGTGCTTCGGATCCTGCGCGAGAAGGGGAACCCTCTTCCCGCCCACATGGGAGCGTTCGCCAACGTATACACGCACCTTTCCGCGCAGGTGATGTCGGAGTACGGGGCGGTCCGCGTCCGCCCGAACGCGGAGGTCAGTTTGACGGAGATGGAAATCATCGCCCGCGAGGGAAAGGTGGAAGTCGAGGTCCTGGTTCACGGCAAGATCCCCCTCGGGGTGACCGACCGATGTTCGCTTCTGACGGAGCCGGAAGAGACCGACACGAAGTGCCCCGCCGCATGCCGGGAGGAGCATTGGCTGAACAAGAGCAAGCCCGGCCCTCTCAGCGGTTCCGAAACGGCCGGGAAGGGGAAACGCGAAGGAGGATGGGTGCTGAAAACGGTGGGAAAAGGAGTGTTGAGCGGCCGGGACATGTGCATGCTGGAGCATCTGCCCGCGCTCCTTTCCTCCGGGTTTTCCGTTTTTAAAATCGAGGGCTTATACGAAACAGCCGCCTACCGGTCGCAGATCGGCCGGGTGTATCGCGAAGCCCTGGAACTGGCTGCCTCGGGGCAGGAGTACGAAGTCGGCCGGGCATGGGCTGAAACCGTGAAAAGGCATTCCCGGGAGGGTCTCTGCAACGGCTATTACTTCGGCAAGACCGGAAGGCTTTACGTCGGCGCTGTTTTACAGGAAGGCAAGTCTAAGGTATAATTGCGCTTCCCAGAGCCACAACTTTGAGGAGGACGACTGGAATGGCGGAGCTTCTGGCATCCGGCGGGACCCCCGAGATGGTCCGGGCGGTTCTGGACAACGGAGCGGACGCGGTGTATGTGGGCGCCAAGGGGTGGAGCCGCCGCCGGGCCCAATATGAAATGGCCGACGATCAGATCATCGAGTCGGCGGAATATGCCCGCTCCAAAGGGAAGGTGCTCAGGGTCGCGTTCAATACCCTTCCTGCGTCCAGGGAAATCCCTCTCTTCATGGCCAAAACGGAGAAATTCTACAAAGCCGGGATCCGCGACTTCATCCTGACGGATGCGGGTGCGATGACCGCACTGTCACGCCGTTTCACGGATGTGCAGATCCATGCGAGCGTCGGGTGCACCATCATCAACGCGGAGGACGCCCGGTTCTACAAGGAAGCCGGCGCCACCCAGATCGTGGCCGAATGCCGCATGGGCCGCGACGAGATGCGCAGGATCAAGGAAGAGGCGGGGGTAGGGCTGGAAGTCCTCGTCCATGCCACGACCTGCTACACGCTTCTGGGCCGCTGCACGATGAGCAGCTACACCCGCCAGGAATGGCGATTCGACGAGGAAGGCAAGAACCACTTCCTCGGGAGCCCCAATCGCGGCGGGCTCTGCTACCGGGTCTGCCTGACCGAATGGGACCAGGTGGGGAAGAACGGCGAGGCGGAGGCAAGCGGCGTAGTCCTGCCGAATATCGCGTACTTCCTCGTCGACGACATCCCGTCCCTGATCGATCTGGGTGTGGACACCATCAAGATACAGGGCCGCGAGTATTCGGTCCCGCTGGTTGGGGAGATGGTCCGGTTCTACCGGGAGCTGATCGACGCCTACGTGAAGGATCGCCCTTCCTTCCGCCTCGAGCCGTGGAAGGAGCGGATGGCGGGGATCGTCAGCGCCCGTGACGCCGAACGGCGGGAGAAGACCGCAGGGCTCATCTCCGAGTCGCTGAGCGCTTAACCCTAATCCTCATATTCAATAATTCACTGAGCCTCCCGCGTACCTTGAGTCCGGCTCAGTGGCTCATGTCCCCTTCGCGGAAATACTCCTCGAGGGCGCGTTCCACCACGATGTCCGCCTGCACCTTTTTGTCCCGGCAGAACTCCCTCAGGGTTTCCGCCAGCTCCGCGGGAATCGAGACCGTGATCTGCTCCCTTCTCCCGTTTCCCGCTTTCCTCTGCCGCTCCCCGATCATCTCTTATCCTCCTTGATTTCGGATCTTTCGCTTGCACGCCGGTCGCCCGGCTGGTAGAAGCGGCGAAACACCGAGCGAAGACGCTCCTCGTCGGTGACGTCGCTCCGCTTGCCCAGGTGAAGCAGCTCTCCGTTCAGGAAGATGCAGTACCTGTCGAGCACCCGTAGGGCCGCGCCCAGGTCGTGCTCCGCCAGCAGGATCGTCACCTTCCCCTTGAGCGCCCCCTCGATAACGCCGAGAATCCGGTCGCGCACCTCGTTCGAGAGTCCCAGGAACGGTTCGTCGAACAGGAGGAGCGAAGGGTCCCCCATCAGAGAGCGGCCGATGACCAGCATCTGTCGCTCCCCTCCGGAAAGGATGCCCGCCGGCTCATTCGCCTTATCGCGCAGCACGGGAAAGAGATCGTGCACGTTCCGCCGGGAGATCTCCCGCTGCGCGGAAGTACGCAGGTACCCGCCCACGTCCAGGTTTTCCCGCACGGTCATCCTCAGGGCGACACGCGCCCGGTCGGAAACGTAATACACTCCCCGTGCGACCCGTTCGTGGGCCGGGAGGGGAGTGATGTCCTCCCCGTGGTAAGTGATCCTCCCTTCCGACACCGGCGCAAGCCCCGCAACAGCCTTTAGAAATGTGGTCTTGCCCGATCCGTTCGCACCGAAAACGGCGACGAGCTCCCCCTGTCGTACCGATAGCGTGACGCCGCTCACCGCCCGCACCGGGCCGAGCCGGACCGTCAGGTTCTTTACCTTCAGATCCAACTGCTGCTCCTCCCGACGAACCCTGATGAGAAATGCGGGTTAACCCGCCTCATGGTTCCCGCAGTCGTTCCCGTTCCCGTGCGCGTGGTGCACCGAAGGCACGTACTTCGCGAGGTCTCCCGGCTTCCCCTCCCAGAAGACCCGCCCGTCCTCGATCGCCACTACACGGTCGCATAGTTCCTCGAGGATCAGCGGGTTGTGCGAGATCAGCAGGAACGAAGTGTCCTCTTCCCGGTGCAGGGTGCGCATGAGGGCCACCAGCTCCGCTTCGTCCCGCGCGGAAAGTGCGGAGAACACCTCGTCGAGCAGGACGAACTTCGGCCGGCAGGAGATGGCCCTGGCGAACTCGAGGCGCCGCAGGCATCCCTGGGAAAGTTTCGCCGCAGGCCAGTACCGTTGGGCGAAGAGGCCCGTTCTCACGAGGAGGGCGTCGAGATTTTCCTGGAATCCGGGATGATCCGCTTCCTTGCCGCTCCTCTTTCGAGCCGCCTCGCCGCAAAGCAGCGCAACCCTCACCGATTCGACGACGGTAAGGGAAGGGTACGGATCGGGGATCTGGAACGTGCGGGTGATTCCGATGCGGAAGCGCGCGTCCATGGAGAGGTTCGTCACGTCCTTCTCTCCGAACAATATCCTCCCTTTGTCGGGACGCTCCAATCCGGAGATGATGTTGGCAAGGGTTGTTTTCCCCGAACCGTTCGGCCCGAAGAGGCCGACCACCTCTCCCCGCCCGATGGAGATCGTCACCCCCCGCAGGACGCGGTTGGTCCCGAAGGATTTCACGATCTTTTCCGCGACCAGCAGTCCGCTCAACGGATTTCCCCCATTCTTGCCGTCATCCTGCGCGCCCTCGCCCTTTCCCGCAGCGTGCCCGCGATACCGGCGGGAAAGAACCGCAAGGTGAGCAGCAGCGCCAGCGCGTACAGGAGAACCCTCGCTGCCGGAGAGAACCCGGTTCCCTGGAGAAGCGAATGGAACAGGAGGGCGGCGAGTATCGGTCCCACGATGGTCCCCCTTCCGCCGACGGCCGCGAATGTGGCCGCCTGGAAAGAGAGTTCCAGGGAGAAATCGTCGGCGGTGGCGCGTCCCACGCATGCGGCGAACCCAACTCCCGCAGCCCCCGCCAGCGCTCCCCCGATCACGAACGCAAGGAGTTTCCGCTTTCGGATATCGACTCCCGATGCGCGCGCGGAGAGCTCGCTGCCGGAAAGGGCCGTCCATATGAGCCCTGTTTCCGAACGGGCGATCCGCAGCATGATCCAGGTGCATGCGACGAGGAAGGCGAGCGCGGCGTAGTAGGCGGTCCATGGGGACAACGGCTGGATGCCGAGGACGACCGGGATGCCTCCCTCACCGCCCCACGAATAGGCCCCCTGGGGGCTGAAGAAGGTCTGGCCGAGGAAAAATTCATGCGCCGCTTCTCCCAAAGCGAGGGTCAGGAGCGCGA
Organism: Deltaproteobacteria bacterium; assembly: GCA_016218975.1. NCBI lineage: Bacteria > Pseudomonadati > Myxococcota > Myxococcia > Deltaproteobacteria bacterium. The sequence goes on along the minus strand of JACRCO010000003.1, from coordinate 36,307 downwards.
CGAAGGGGCCCTTGAGCGGGGCCGACAGCATCCCCACCGCCGCGCCGGCAGTCGTGGAGAGGACCAGCGCCGCCCCGGCCGCCAGCGGGAACGGCCAGTCGAGAAGGCTCGTGAGAAGCGCGCAGGCGTAGGTCGCGACGCCGAAGAAAAGGGCGTGGCCGAGCGAGATCTGGCCCGCGAGTCCTCCGACGATGTCCCACGACCCCGTGTAGACGGCGATCAGAAAGCCGATCGTCAGCACGTCCAGCAGAAAAGCGTCGAGCCCCGCAAGCGGCAGCAGCAGGAGGATGCCCGCCCCGGCGGCCAGGACGCCTGGGATCTTTCCGATGGGGGGTTTCTTCACATCAGTAGTCCCGCACCGGGCCCGCCGTGCCCAGCCCTTCGTGGCGAATCACAAGGAGAAGGCATATGACGGCCAGCGACAGGACGTACGACCAGTGCGGTGCGATGAGATAGGCGCTCACGTTCGAAAGCAGCCCCAGCCCGGCTGCCAGGAAGAAGATGTTCCACACCTTCTCCATCCCGGAAGCGATGACGACGATGAGAGACAGGATAAGGGGAACCCTGCCCATCGTCGGAGTTATCGTCGCGGCGGGTGCGAGCAGCGCGCCTGCCACGGCGGCGATGGAAGAAGCGGCGCCGAACGTCAGGTAGCGTATCTTCTCGACGTCCATGCCTACCGAGCCGGCGATCTCCTCGTCCTCCGCGATGAGTTTTAAGGGGAGGCCCCACGGTCCGGACAGGAGAAGCGAAAGACCGCCGATAAGCCCCAGGGAAACGAGGAAGGAAACCACCCCCCAGCGCCGGAAAGTGACGCCGCCGATCCGGGCGAGGGGAGCGCCGAGGTCGATCGACAGCGGGTGGGGGCCCCACAGAATCTGGGCCGCCTGCTCGAAGAGGATGGCGAACCCGAGCGAGCCGACCGCCACCGAGAAAGGGTGGGAACGCACGGGGTTGATGAAGCTTTTCCCGAGGAACACGCCGAAAGCGAATGCGATGACCGCGGCCATGAAAACGGACGCGAGAGGGTTCGCGATCCCCCGGCTCCCGAGCACGTACGCGACGTATGCGCCCAGCGTGAAAAACGCCCCGTGGGATAGATTGACCACCTTGACGACGCCGAGGATCAGCGCCAGTCCTGCGGCCATAAGCGCGTAGGAAGCCCCCGTGAAGATGCCGTCGACAAGGACCTGGGCGAGGGATTCCACGGCGGCGCCGTCCGTTACTTCAGCGCCGGGGGAAGACGATCCGGCTGCCGTCCTTTTCCCACCGGATCACGGTTCCGTGGAGGTCCCGCGCCCCGGCGCCCCATGCCGCCTGGTGGGATGCGTCGAACCGGTACGTCCCCGCCACGCCGGGAAAGGCGCCTTTCTCGAGGGCGGAAATCACCGCATCCGTATCCTGCCTTCCCGCCGATCGGATAGCGGCGAGAAGGACCGCCACCGCGTCATGCGGCAGGGTGTCGCTATAACCGACGGGGGAATAACCGAACCGCTTCGCGAAGGCCTCCACGTAACGGGTCGCGGCGTCGGTGGAGCCCTTCCAGGCGGCAGCCTGAACATATAGCGGGCCGGAAAGCGGGAGGGTCGACGCCACCCGCTCGTCTCCCAGCGATCCTCCCACAGAGAGGATGGGGACAACGCTTCCTCCCTCGCGGATCCGCTTGACGAAAGAAATGGAGTTTTTCCCGGGGTCCCCCAGCACGAGAAAGTCGGGGGACGCCGCGGTCGCGGCCACGGCCACCGGCTCGAACGCGGGGTTGCGCGGGCTATAGAACGCCTCGTAGACCGGGACTATCCCGTGCCCGGCCAGGGATCTTTTCAGAGCTCCCGCCAGTTCGCGGTTCCAGCGGATTCCCGCTCCCACGAAAGCGTACGTCTTCGCCTGGTGCTGCCGCAGGAATTCCGCCATCATGGCGGCCCACTGGGGTATCGAATAGCTGACCCGGAAGACGTACCGGTAGCGGGGATAGTCGCGCTTCACTCCGTCGGTAATCTCCGCGGTCGCCGCCACGGGGACAATGAGGATTTTCCGGGCGGCCGTGGCCGCCTCGATCGCGCCGATCGTTTCCTCGGACAGGTAAGCGCCGACTATGGCGAAGACCCTTTCCCTCGAGATCAGGCGCATCGTTTCCGATTTTGCGGTTTCGACGCGTCCCTGGGAATCGGCTACCACAAGCTCAATCCGTCGCCCGAGGACGCCTCCAGCCTCGTTCGCCTGCTCCACGGCCAAGGTGGCGGCCTCGAGAAAAGACGATCCGCCCGAAGCGAACGGACCGGAAAGAGGCGCAACCACCCCTATCCTGATCGACTGTTGGGATGCGGGGCCGGCCGCGAACGACGGAAGGGCGGCGGCAAGCGCGGTCAATCCGGTGATAAGCGCGATGATACGCAACAACCGCGGACCGATCATGGGGAAAAGATACCATATACCGCTTCGTCAACGTGTGCGGGAAGTGAAAAACGCCTCTCCTTCCCAGGCAAGGCTGTCCACACGCATTTCACCGACGATGTCGAAGTTTCCGTCGAACTCGAATACGACGACATAACGGTCGTCCGCATCGAGGACCCTGACCCAGTACCGGTCGTCTCCCAATTCGCCTGCGTCGAGCGTCCAAAGCTCGGGAACATCCATCATCCATTGCGCCAGGACCTGCTTTACGCTGTACTCCTTTCCCCGAACCGCGACCGTACCGGCCCCTTCCCGGATCGCTCCGTACCTCTCCTCCATCCGGATCCTGCCCGCGCTCGGCATTATTTCCTCACCCTCTGATTCCATGATACCGCCTATGCTGGATGGAGATCGGTTGCAGCAACGGATGCCCGCCCCAAAGGTGCGCTTACAGCATGCTTTGTGCTGCCATCGCCGAGGGCTGGCCGGCGGGCGAGCCGCCGAGACGGGGTGCCCCTCGCGGGGGCGTCGAGCGACGAAGCGGGAGCCAGGGAGGGCGGAGCGAGGAGCTCGCGAGCCGTAGCTCGGCCATGGACGGCCGGGCAAGGCGTCCCCCGCGAGGGGTACCCCGCGAGGCGTGCCGAGCCCGCCGGGAAGCCCTCGACTCCGGCGGGGACCCGGCCTTGTCTATGCGCCGGCGGGAGGCTTGCGGGAGGACAGTGACCACTTGAGCAGCGGCGGCGTTGCGAGGGTGGTCAGCAGCACCATGATGATGACGGCGGAATACGTGGTGGCGTCTATGATGCGCTCGCCTGCGAGCACGAGGGTCGCCCCGATGCTGGCGAAAATCAGCCCGACCTCCCCCCGCGGTATCATGCCGAACCCGACGGCCCACCGGTTGATATCCTTCCCCCATACCCCGAGCGAGCAGGCCTGCTTTCCGACGATCGCGGCTATCGTCAGCGCCAAAGCCAGCCATAGCGTTTCCGCGGACGAGAACACCCGCAGGTCCACCTTCGCACCCATCTGCACGAAGAACACGGGCGCGAGAAATTCCGACAGGGGCTTGAGAGCGTTCTCGAGCTGGCGTATGTTGCGCTCTCCGAAAGCCTGGAAGTGGACCGGCTCCAGGATCAGGCCTGCCGCGAACGCGCCGACGATGGGAGCGAGTCCCGCCCGGCCCGCAAGGAAAGAAAGCAGGAAGCAGAAGGCGAGGGAAACGCCGACCAGAACCCCCGGACCGCGCAGCTTCGCGGCCGTCGAGAAGATTTTCGGCGTCAACAGGGCACCGAGCAGGAGCGAGCCGGCGAGAAATCCCACCGCCTTGAGGACGATGACCGCCTGCGGCCATACTCCGGGAGCCTTTCCCCCTTCCGCGGCCAGGATGACCCCCGAGACGGATGCGAGGATTATCAGCCCGAGCACGTCGTCGATCACCGCCGCCCCGAGGATTATCCTCGCCTCTTTCTCGCGCGATTTCCCGATGTCATGCAGCACTCGTGCGGTGATGCCCACGCTTGTCGCGCACAATGTCGCGCCGAGGAATGCGTGGGCGTAAGGGGAGGCCTCCGGCAGCAGCCAGATGCCTACGAGCCATCCCAGTCCGAAGGGGGCCGCCACGCCGAGCACCGCCACCATAAAGGACGAGAGTCCGACGCGCAGAATGTCCCGTATGGTCGATTCAAGCCCGACTTCGAAAAGCAGAACGATAACCCCGATCCGCGCCAGGATGTCGACGTAAGGGTCGGCGGCGATTCCTTCGAAGCCCCCGAGGCCGAACAGTCCGAGGTTTCCTATCAGTATCCCTGCGCAAAGTTCTCCGAGAACGGCGGGTTGCCCCAGCCTGACACAGAAGTGCCCCATGAGTTTCGCCGACAAGAGGATGAAGACGAGGAGGAACAGGAGCGGAAGGGAGGGATCCTCGCCGGCGGCGTGCGCCGCGGACGGCAACAGTAGAACGAGCGGAACGGCGATTATCGACCACCGGTTTCTCGATGTCACTCGGCCCTCCCGTTCTCGCTTTTGATATGGACCGTCCGTTGCGGGAACGGGATCTCGATGCCCTCATCCCGGAGCCTGCGCAGTATCCGCTTCCTGAGTTCGTGCTGCACGAGATACTGGTCGACGAATTCCCCCACCTGGCAGATGAGGGTAAAATCGAGCGAGTATGCCCCGAACCCCGGTATGAAACGGACGAAGGGCGCAGGTTCGCCGAGAAGCCCCGATACCTCTCCGACAGCCTTGGCCGCGACCTCGCCGAGTATCCGCTCCACCTCGTCCGGATCCGCGGAGTAACTGACCGATACCGGGATGAGCAGGGACATTTTCTTCTCGGGCAGGGAGAAGTTGGTCAATACGCTTTGGGTCAGCTTGTGGTTCGGGATGACGACCAGGTAGTTCGACAGCATCCTGATCCTGGTGGATCTCCAGGTGATGTCATCGACGTATCCTTCCTGCCCCGTCTCCAACCGTACGAAATCGCCGACCCGTATGGATTTTTCGGCAAGGATATAGATGCCGGCGAAGAGATTGGCGAGCGTGTCCTGGAGGGCGAGCGCGACGGCGAGACCTCCGACGCCGAGTGCCGTCAGGATCGGCGTTATGGAGATCCCGGCCGCGGAAAGAACGAGGAGGAACCCCACCACCAGTATCGATCCCTTGACGATCCCCTGGGCCAGGCCGGTCGCCGGGACGGGAAGATCCGTTTTCCTTATGTACTCGCCGAAAAATCTGCCTGCCAGGTTCGTGGCCGCGATGGTTACGGAAAGAATCAGGAGGACCTGGACCGCCTTGCTTATGTATGAAAGGTGCCGGTCCGGAAGGTCCGATACCGCGACTCCCGAATAGATCCCGATTGCGAGGCACCAGTAAAGGGATGGCGTCCGGAGTGAGGCGAGCAGGATGTCGTCGGCCCGCGTCTCCGTTTTCTCCGCCCATCGATGAAAAAGGCGGATCGCCACTGTCCTTACGACGCAGAGCGCCGCGGTGACCGCCAGAGCGACAAGGGCGGGAACCAGGAACGGTTTCAAGTCTCCTCCTGCCGGGCGAATCGACGGATGTCCGATACACTTCTACTTCCGTAATACTATTTGACGCGGGGGCGCTTGGAAAGGATCACAACACTTTCCATACGACGGCGCGCAGCGACGGCGCCTTCCGGTTTTACCGATGGAATTTAATACCGCTCCCCGGAGACGATTCTTTTCCGGTACACCTCGAGGATCTCCTTGCGGCGAAGAACGCCGATCAGTTTCCGCGAGTGCGGATCGGCGACGACCGGCAGTTGCGCCACGTTCCTGTAACCGAACTTCACCAGCGCATCATGGACGGTTTCATCGGGGGTGACCGCCACCGGGTTCGGAGTCGCTATATCCCGGACCAGGACGAGGGAGGAAAGCCCCTCCTCCTTGATGTAAGGCCGTATGTCCGTGAATGAGACTACGCCGGTCAATTCCCCGGATTCTCCGGTCGTGTAAAGATAGTCCACCGGATCTTCCAGAAAGCGTCGGGACAGTTCCGCAAACGTCGCGGTCGAGGCTATGGTATGGGCTTCCGGCCGCATCGCCTCCCGGACGGGCAAATTTTTCAGCACGCCCGATTCCCTACCCCCCGAAAGGTCGATCCCTCTGCGGTGAAGCTTGAGGGTATAGAGGGAGAAGCGGGAGAATCGCCCGGCGACGAGCATCGACGATATGACCGCCGCCAAAAGGGGGAGGATGACCGAATAGTCCCCGGTGATCTCGAACAGAATGAGAATGGCGGTAAGCGGGGCTCCGATCACCGGAGCGAGAAACGCGGCCATCCCCACAAGGACGTATCCACCCGCGCTCCCCGCGATCGCCGGAAGCCAGGAGGAAAGAACGCCGCCGGCGGACGCCCCGATCATCCCGCCGATGAAGAGAGAGGGGCCGACGATGCCGCCCGAACCGCCCGACCCGAGGGATAACGAGGTCGCGGTCATTTTCAGGAAAGCGATCCAGATCGCGAGCAGCCAAGGCAGGTTTCCGCTGACCGCCGTGCCCAGCGTGGCGAGATCCGTGCCCAGCACCTGGGGGAATTCGACCGCTATTAGACCCGTCAATCCCCCGCCGACCGCCGCCCGCAGCCAGCGCGGGATGCCGGAAGAGGAGAACTTCCCTTCCGCCGACTCGAGTCCCCGTATGAACAGTATCGCGGCTGCGCCGCAGGCCGCGCCCAGGACCAGGCAGAGCCCGATCTGGGGCGCGCCTGCGAACACAATGTGCGGTACGCCGTCCAGGAACAGGAGGTTTCCGATGAAGGCGCGCGAGACTGCGGTGGCGGCCACGGACGAGACTACGATCGGGGCGAACATCTGCGCGGAGAAGTCCCCGAGGATAACCTCGAGAGCGAAGAAGACCCCCCCGATCGGGGCATTGAACACTGCAGCAATGGCCGCCGCCGCTCCGCACCCCACGAGGCTTCTCATCCGCTCCCCCGAAACCCGGAGGAATCTTCCGACTCCTGATCCGACGGCGGCTCCGAGAACGGCGCTGGGAGCGAAACGCCCCGCTGACCCTCCGGATCCGATCGTCAGCACGGCTGCGATGGTTCTAAGCGCCACCGCGCGCAGTCGCATCACGCCGCCCCGGATCGCCACCGATTCCATCGTATGCGGTATGCCGGTTCCTTCGGCTTCCGACGGGAAGAAGTGGATCAAGGGAGCTATCAGAAGACCGCCCAGGGCCGGGAGGAGGAAGACCAGGAAACCACGCGAGCCCATGGCGGGAAACAACCGTCCGAAGAAGAATGTTTCGGCGAAACGGACCATGTACAGGAAGGCCCCCGTCGCCAGGGCGGAGGCGACCCCGATCGCGGAAGCAAGAAGTATGTGGAATGTCTGGTCCCCGATTCGGAGTCTTTCGACGCCCGAGAAGAAAAGCGACCTGAAACGGTCCGTGAAATCCCGGAACAGCTCCTCGATGCGCAGCCGGGATAAGAGGGATTTCCCGTTCATGCGGATCTATCCGGTATTTCTCATAAGTCTCCTGCGCATGTTGATCAGGATACAGAATATTCGTCCCCGAAGGTGAGCCTTCCGTACGGCAATGGCGCCTCAGGTGCCGGGGGTTGAAACGTACTTGCACCCCGTGACGTCATACAAACATCCGCAGCGCTTCACAGGAGATGAAGTGCGTTTTTCCCTGCGTTTTATTGTTCCACTGTTGCTTGCCCTCGCGACAATCGCTTATGCGGTCGTGCCGCTGGTGGACCGGCTGACGCTGCGCTGGTCCGTGCGCGACATGGACATGAGGTCGAACCTGGTGGCCAACGCCATCCACGATTCGATCCGGGATTCGCTGAGCGCGGGGTCGATAGACAAGACGCTCAATCTATTCAACAAGATCACATTGGACGAACGTTTATATGCGCTGGGGTACTGCAATGCATCGGGCGGCCCGCCGATCGCCACTGCGACGTTTCCCGGCGAGATAGGCTGCGTTAATCTCGACAGGTTCGCCGATCCTTCGCAAAAACTTCTCCAGAGCCAAAAAGGCCCGCTGCACGTGGCGGTCGTAGGAATCGAGATGGATGGCTTGAAGGTCGGCAATCTTGTCCTGGTCCACGACATGAGCTTCGTGCAGCGCCGCAGCGAGGAGACCAAGAGGTATGTGTTCTACTTTTTCATCGGACTCGGCGTGATCGTGTCGCTTATCACGGTGGCGATCGCGGAGCTTAGTTGGCGCGGATGGGTGAGAGGTGTCCGCGCCCTGCTGCGGGGAGAGGGGTTGCTGCGGCCGTCCGTTGCCGATCCTCCGTCGGCGGCGCCGGAAGCGACGGCCCCCGAGCTGGCACCTATCGAAAGCGATCTGCGTACGATCATACGCGACATGGAATCCGAGTTCCGCGCCCGCGACGAAAGCCAGATCACCTGGTCCCCGGATGCGTTGCGTGCCATCCTTCGAAACGATCTTCGCGGAGAGGATGTCCTCGTCGTATCCAACCGGGAGCCGTACCTACATATACGCCGCGACGGACGCATCGTGGTGTCGCGTCCGGCAAGCGGACTTGTTACCGCCCTCGAACCGGTAGTACGCGCCTGCTCGGGGACGTGGATCGCCCACGGCAGCGGATCGGCCGACCGCGAGACGGTGGACTCCTTCGGCCGCATCGCGGTTCCCCCGGGAAAACCGTCCTACAGCCTCCGCCGCGTATGGCTGACGGAAGAGGAGGAGGCGGGCCATTATTTCGGCTTCTCCAACGAAGGGCTGTGGCCTTTGTGCCACATTGCGCATGTCCGCCCGGTATTCCGCGCCAACGACCTGAAACAGTATACCGAGGTGAACAGAAAATTCGCGGACGCAGTCTTCGAGGAAAGCAAGACAGCCGACCCGATCGTCCTTGTACAGGATTATCATTTCGCCCTTCTCCCCCGCATGATACGGGAGAAGATGCCGGACGCCACAGTCATCACCTTCTGGCACATACCCTGGCCGAACCCGGAAACGTTCGCGATCTGCCCCTGGAAGGAGGAACTGCTCGACGGACTGCTCGGAAGCAGCATTCTCGGTTTCCACACCAGGTTCCATTGCAACAACTTCCTCGACACCGTGGACCGTACGCTGGAAGCCCGCGTAAACCGTGAAACGTTCGAGGTCGTCTACGGCGGCAAGCCCACCGCCGTCAAGCGGTACCCGATCTCGATCGAATGGCCCCCGGGCGAGGAACTGACCGGAAAGCCGGTCGCGGAGTGCCGCACCGACGTTCGCATCCACAACGGTCTGCCGCCGGACCAATTCCTCGGCATCGGCGTGGACAGGCTCGACTACACCAAGGGGATCGTCGAGCGGTTTCTCGCGATCGAGCGGCTGCTCGAGATGGAGCCGCGCTGGATCGGGCGGTTCAGCTTCATCCAGATCGCGGCGCCCAGCCGTTCGAGGATCGAGGAGTACCGGGAATTCGATGTGCGCGTCCGCGCGTTGGCGGAAAAGATCAACAGGCGCTTCTCGAAGGGAGGCACGCCGCCCATCGTCCTGAAGGTGGAGCACCACGAGCCGCCCGCCGTCTACGAGCACTACCGGGCGGCGGAAGTGTGCTGCGTGAGCAGCCTTCACGACGGCATGAACCTGGTGGCGAAGGAGTTCCTGGCTTCCCGCGACGACGACCGGGGCGTGCTGATACTCAGCCGGTTTACGGGGGCGTCGCGTGAACTGCCGGAGGCGCTGCTGGTCAACCCTTACGATATCGATCAGTGCGCTGCGGCGTTCCATCTCGCGCTTACGATGCCCGCCACCGAGCAGCGCGACCGAATGCGCATCATGCGGGGGTTGATCAGCGAATTCAACGTCTACCGCTGGGCGGGCCGCATGCTATTGGATGCCGCCGGTATGCGCAAACGGGGCAGGCTGCGGGAGTCTATCAATTGAATTCCGGCGCCCGGCGGCTGTGGGTCTTCGATTTCGACGGAACCCTCTCGCCGCTGGTTCCCGACAGGAACGCGGCCCGGTTGCACCAGGCGTCCCGCTCCCTGCTGAAACGGCTTGCAGCCGACCCCCGGAACCAGGTCGCAGTTCTTTCGAGCCGCTCCCTCGAGGACCTTGCCCGCAGGGTCCCGCTCCCTGATCTGTTCCTGGGCGGTGGGAGCGGACTGGAATGGCGTCTTCCGGATGACCGCAGGGTTCTCCCCGGAAAAGACGCTCAAAAAAAACTGGAGAAGACTCGGGGGGCTGTCTTTCCCGCCCTCGCCAGGCTTTCGGCATTACCGGGGGTGGAACTGGAAGACAAACGTTGGTCCGTCGCGGTTCACTTCCGCCGAATTTCGCCCGGCGAGCGGTATCGTTTGCCATCGATGATCCACGGTCTCAAAAAACTTCCTGGAATCCGCGTCTTCGAGGGACCTGCGGTTGCCGAAGTGCAGTTCCTTCGTTCCGCCGCCAAGTCGTTCGGGATACGCAGGCTTTGCGGGATACTGAAGTTCGATCCGTCCTGCGGAAGCATCTTCTATGCGGGAGACGACGAAAACGACGCAGCGGCGATGCGGTGGGTCATCTCGAAGAACGGGATCGCGGTCGCGGTCGGGAACAGTATCAGGATTCCGGCGGTCCGGCACGTGGACGGGCCTATGGAACTCTCCCGTATCGTCCGGGAGTTGGCCGATTCTCCCCCGCCGCAGCAGAAGCCTGGTGAGAAATGCGGGTTAGACTTCAGCCGAGGAAATCCTCCAGCTCCGCGATCGTGAAGCCTGCCTTTCTGAGCGTGTCCTTGACTGAGGGCACGTCGATCGTCACGAGGCGCAGGAAGGCGGCGAACCGGTCGTTGTGCGGCGCGAGGACGATGCTTCGCACCTCTATTCCCTTCTCGCTGATAAGGCCGACCAGCTTCCGCACCGAGGCGATATCCCGCGGAAGGAGGACCTCGATCCTCGCCCCGATTCCCTCGATATCCAGCGTCTCCACGAGCGCCGCCAGCACGTCCGCTTTTGTAATGATCCCGATGACGCGGCTCCCCTCGACGACCGGAAGCGCTCCCAGCCGTTTTTTCTGAAGGATGAGGAGGGCGTCCTCCACCGTGTCCCACGGTGTCACGGTGATGACCTCGCGTGTCATGATCTCCCCGACTGTCTTAGAGCCCACCGGTCCCGTTTCGGGTTGGACCGGACGCACCGCGGCGTTGCGGATATCCGAGTCGGAAACGATCCCGACGAGCCGGCCGTCCCGTACCACCGGCAGCCTGTGGATCCGGTGCCCGGCGAGAAGAGAGGCCGCCTGTTCGAGCGTATCCTCCGGCCCGACCGTGATCACTTTCTTCGTCATCCTTTTTCCGACGAACATGAACACCTCCTTGCGGGTTAAACCTGTTGGTTCTCGCTCCTTCCCTGAAGCGTCCTTAAGTGGGCGATCACGGACGCGGCGAATGCCGGCCGGTGATATCCCCCCTCGAGGACGGAGACAATTTTCCCCCCGCAATGCCGGTCCGCCGCCTCGCATATCCTGCGCGTCATGTACACAAACGAACCGTCCGTCAGTTCGATGTCCGCGATGGGATCGTCCCGGTGCGCGTCGAACCCCGCCGAGATCATGATCAGGTCCGGCCGGAACCGGTCGATTTCGGGGAGGGCTTCCCTGTCGAACAGCTCGGCCAGTTCCGCATCTCCCGCATGAGGCCGAAGCGGTATGTTCAGGGTGGCCCCCTGGCCGTCCCCCTTTCCCCGCTCCATGCGCCTTCCGGTGCCGGGGAAGCAGAAGGTCGGATGCTCGTGAAAACTCAGGAAATACGTGAATGGGTCCTCCTCGAAGATCTCCTGGGTGCCGTTCCCGTGATGGACGTCCCAGTCGAGTATGAGGATGCGTTTCACGCCGTAGGCCGCGCGGGCGTAAACGGCGCCGACTGCCACGTTGTTGATGAAGCAGAATCCCATTGCGGCGTTCCGCGTGGCGTGGTGCCCCGGCGGTCGTACGGCGCAGAAGACGTTCTCCACCCGTCGGTTCATCACAGCATCGACCCCGGCCATGACGCCGCCTGCCGCCAGCAGTGCGACTTCGTAGCTGCGCTGCGAAAGGGAGCAGTCGCGTGTCCTGAAGTGGCTTGCCCCGCTTGCCGCCGCTTCGCGGAACGATTCGATGTAGGCATCGTCGTGGATCTTCCCGATGAATTCCCGGTCGGCGGGGTAGGGCTTCAGGAACACCAGGCTGTCCCGGAGTCCGTCCCGGTCGATCGCCTTCAGCAGCGCCTCCAGGCGTTTGGAATGCTCGACATGGCCTGTGGGCGTCCTGTGCTCGAGGTACCGGTCGGAATAAATGAATCCCGTTCGGCGAGGAGTGTCGGTATAGATGACCTTGTACCCGTCCCATGAGTCCGAGGAGAGGAGAAATGCTTTTCCAAGCGGCAGCAGGACCTCTTCCGTATTGATGGAGTCCTTTTCGAGGGCGTAATACCCCTCCTTATCCCGGTAGACGGGAATTTTCAGGTCCCGCCGGAACAGCGCGACGTCGTATGCGTGGTTCAGCCGGTCGATTTCCCATTCGTTGACAGGAAGGTTCTTCGATCGAACCAGGTCGGCAAGCCCCGTCTTCATCCGCTCCACGCCGGAGCCGTCCATGCAGTCGAAGCCCTCTTTTGCCCAATAATATTTACCCACGGAGAGAGAGGCCTTAAGACGGAATTGATGGAAGCCGAGCCTCCCGAAAAGCTCTTCGTAATAGCGGAACAGGTCGGACGCGTATCCGGAGCTCTGCTCCCTTAAGGATATGTTTTCGATGAAGACGATCTTGAGCATACGTCCCCGGAAAAGCCCGAGAAGTCCCGGCCCCCGCTCATGCTCCGTACGGAGGAACATCGTCAGGTCGCCGATGTGCTCCTCCCCGTGGACGATCCGGGTGTCGTAGACGAGGCGATCCCTGGCGAACAGCAGCATGCACTCCCGGTGCGCGAAGTCGCGGAACCTGGCCCCCAGGAGCTCGAGAAGCCGATTGGGCAAGATCCTGTTGCCGAACAAGGACTCCCAAAGAGCGAGCTGCCTTACGTGAGGCGGAGGATCCCTTATCAGGAATTTTGAACCGGATTCGGATTTCTTCAGGATTTCCGGGTTAACCTCGGCGCCGAACAGTACATGCTCCGACGCAAGGCGGGAGAGTTCGGAAAGGATCAACTCCTTCGATGGAGGGGGGTCGGACAGGACCAGTCCGCGAAGAAAGGATCCCGGTTCAACGCTCATCGTTCGACGATATCACAGGGGGATGCCCCCGCACCGCGAGTTCTTGGGAACGTCCCGGTTCTGTGTGTGCCGCAATCCATGGCATATAAAAAAGGAAGGGCCCCTTTTGGGGGCCCTTCCGGGTGGTGCATCCGACATGCGGCCTGGGGAGAAGCGATCGTTACGCAGCTCCCTTGAAGACCGGCCGCTTGGAGAAGAAGCAGAGCACTAAGCCGATCACGCACGCCACGGTGATCGCGTACATGGCGTTCGTGACGGCGCCCGTCGCCGTCTTGATGTAGGCGATCATGAACGGTCCACCGAGTCCGGCGACACCCCACGCCGTGAACAGGTAGCCGTAGTTCTGGCCGAGGGACTTCGTACCGAAGTAGTCCGCCGTGAGCGAGGGCATCAGGGCCAGGTATCCCCCATAGGCGAAGCCGACGATGCAGATCCCCACCAGCCACTTCATGAAGCTGTCGGCATTGGGAAGGATCAGGACGAACGCGATCATATATTGCGCGAACATCAGCATAACGGTCTTCTGGCGGCCCAGCTTGTCTGAGATCGACCCGTGCACCAGACGGCCGAGGCCGTTCAAGAGCGCCATGATCCCGAGTCCGCCCGCCGCAACCGCCGGGGTGAGCTTGGCGACTTCCAGCCCGATCGGAACCGCCTGCCCGATGATCATGAGGCCCGCGGCCGCGCCGAAGAAGTAGATGATCCACAGTAGCCAGAACTGCCCGGAGCCGATCATCTCGTTCGGTGACCAGTCGGCTTTCTGCGCCACGCCCGCCGCGGGGGCCGGGGGGTTCCAGCCGGCAGGCTTGTAACCCGCCGGGGGAGCCTTGAACATGCTGCCCGCGCCGCAGACGCATGCGATGAAGACCACACCGAGGACGTAGAACGTTGTCGCGAGACCCTGGGCGGCGACCAGCTTGTTGATGAGTGGTCCGAAGATCAGCGTTCCCGCGCCGAACCCGAATACCGCGAGGCCCGTGATCGTCCCGCGCATATCGGGGAACCACTTGATGCAGGTTGCGATCGGGGTCACGTAGGCGAACCCGACGCCCAACCCACCGAGGACTCCATAAGAGAAGACCAACCCGCCGACCGTCGGGTGCAACACGCCCGAGAGGATCGCGCCGGCGCCCAGCAGCAGCCCGCCGAAGATCGCGACCTTCCGGGGACCGGCCTTGTCCTGCCACCTTCCCGCGAAGATCATTCCCACGGCGAAGAAGAAGAGCGAGGCCATGAACGGGTAGCTGGCTTCCTTGACGCTGTACCCGAACTGCGCCTTTAACGGTCCCACGAATACCGACCAAGCATAGAGAACTCCCAAGCACAATTGCAGCACGAGGGCCGCGGCGACCATCAACCAACGATTTGTCAATTTCTCTTCCGCCATTCGTTACCCCTCCTTCAGGTTATTACTCCTGTCATCTCCTAAAAACCGAACCCTCCCAGCCTTGCCGACGAATCAGCAGACCACCCCCTTTCCTGGAAAAAACAGTTTTACCCTATAAAATCGGTTCCCCTATATCTACCTCAACCGGGAAGGGGGTGTCAAGAAATTTTGTAAACATGGTTTTATTGAAATCACTTGCAAGGTTTCCCGAGTCACGGATTTTAAGGGGTTATCGGTGCGCATAATAAAACAGCTTATTTATTAATGGCTTGTCCATTCGCCATGAGATTACTCCCAGCAGAATCGATTGCCGTTCCGCTCCCATCATAATGATTGTGAAGTGTTCCCAAGGAGGATGAAATGACCCCATTTCAGGAGATAAAGAAGGTGCGCGGGATGAAGGCCGTCGGGGCCCGCGTCGACGCTTCCGTATGGAACCTGGACACCGCCTTTTCCAGGCTGTACGACAAGGCGATGGAGCGGAAGATCATGTTCAAGCAGCCGGGGGTTGGGATCCGGCACGAACGTCTCGGCGTGCCCGATCCCTTCCACGCGGATTACGAGGTTCTGTATCCGCTGATCGAGGAGGCGATCGGGGAGATAGAGGATCCGGTCCCGGGAATGGAGATCGTGACTCTTCCCGAGCAGGAAGTCGCCTCCTTCGCCCATAGGGGGCCGTACGACTGGATTCCTTGCACCTACGAAAAAGTGCTGGACTGGCTCCGGGAGAACCGGTATGAAATAGCCGGTGAGACCCGGGAGGTGTTCCTGGTGGCTCCCGAGCCGCACGCGGGCGGGACGCAGGACGACATGCTGACGGAGATACAGGTCCCGATCCGCCTTCGCTCCGCGGCCTGAACGGTGGGGAGCTATCCCCCTTCGCTTGGAGCTTCGGGGGGCAAGCGGCGGACAAGTCCGGGAGGTTGCGTAAATCCAACTGGGAGTGTGCGGTTGAGCGACAGGGAGAAGATTTACCTGACTCACCTGTCATCCTGTGCCGGCTGAGCGTCGAAGCTGGGGCAAGGGGTCCTTGCCCGGGTGCTTTCCGCGATCCCTCCTCCCTCGGATCCGAGGGTGATCGTGGGGACTTCGCATGCAGACGATGCGGGTGTCTTTCTCCTCGAAGAGGGGGCGGCGCTGGTCGCGACGGTGGACTTCTTCACTCCGATCGTTGACGATCCATACACCTACGGGGCCGTCGCGGCGGCCAATTCCCTGAGCGATGTTTACGCGATGGGTGGCGAGCCGCTGTTCGCCCTTGCGGTCGCCGCCTTCCCGAACGATTCGAAGATCCTCCCCCTGCTTTCCGACGTGATGGCCGGGGCCGCAGACAAGGCGAAAGAAGCGGGGATCTGCATCATCGGGGGGCACACGGTCACTGATAAGGAACCGAAGTTCGGACTTTCCGTCACCGGCCGGGTGAACCCGGCCAGGATCTGGCACAACCGTGGGGCGAAGGCGGGCGATCTCATCGTATTGACCAAGCCTCTCGGTACCGGAGTGGCGACCACATGCATAAAATGGGGGATCGCCCCGAAGGAGACGGAGAACATCGTTATAGAGTCGATGTCACGGCTGAACGCGGCGGCTGCCCGGGCGGGACGCGTGGCGGAGATCCACACTGCGACCGACGTCACCGGTTTCGGACTTCTCGGCCATCTCCTCGAGGTCCTCGAGGGAAGCGGGCTTTGCGCTGAAATACGCCATTCTGAAATTCCCGTCTTCCCCGGAGTGCGCGAGTTGATGAAACGGAAGATCAGCCCGGCGCTGGAAAAGGTGCGCGGGTTGCCCGGGGCCGGATGGATCCATCGCACCTTCGGCATCCATCCCATACCGAGGAGCTCGCGGGAGAACATCGCCCACCAGCAGGCGAAGGTTCGGTTCCCCCCCCTCTTTCCCGAAGACGAAGTGTTTCTGATGGTCGATCCGCAGACTTCGGGCGGGCTGCTGATGTTCGTTCCGGAGGAGCGGGCGGATGCGTTGCGCGGTGCGCTCGCCGGAGCCGGCCAGCAGTCATGGTGGATAGGGCGCACTCACAGGCTGACTTCGCCGGAGATGCCGCGCATCACGGTCGTGTGACATACGGCGGGGCATCCTCGCGGGGGCGGCCACGGCCCGAACCCGCAGTCGGAGGTGACGGAATGGAGCGCCTTGTTTCCGTGGGACTGCTCGTCTCCCGCATCCTTGTTTCCTGCATATTCATCTATTCCGGGGCAGGGAAGGTGCTCGCTTTCCAGCAGACGCAGGCTTACATGGCTGGCGCCGGGATGCATGCGACCGGATTGTTCCTGGTCCTTGCGATCCTGTTCGAGCTGGGGGGAGGGCTCTCGGTACTGTTGGGGTATTACCCGAGGCTGGGCGCGCTTGCCCTGATCCTCTTCCTCGTTCCGACCACTTTCGTATTTCACCGGAACTTTTCCGACGCCGCCCAGATCGCCCACTTCGCCAAGAACTTCGCGATCATCGGCGGGCTGTTCGCGATCGTCGCATCCGGCGGCGGCGAGTTCTCCCTCGGATGCAAGCCGTCGAATCCCGCAACTCAAAATCAGGGACGTTCTTAAAAACGTTCTTAAAAACGGGGACGTGTACTTAAAAACAGGAACGTCCCTGTTTTTAAGTACGGGAACGTCCCCGTTTTTAAGAACGTTTTTAAGAACGTCCCTGATTTTGAGATAAGATGGCGTAATCAGCCGTTACGGAGGTGGATAGATGGGCAAGGTAGACATCGGGCGTGTGAGATCGCTTTCCATCAAGTGCCTCTCCGAAGTCGCATGGCACGACAACAACAGGATGCGGCTCGATGTCCGGGAGTCCGGCGGACTGCAGGCCGACCAGTTCGACGTCAAGTGGACTCCGGGGAACGCCGCCGGGGTCTCCGCTCTCATAGAGTCGATCGACGGCGGCGGACGCCCGCGGAAGATCCTGATGGACACTGGCTGGGACGTGGAGTACATGGACGGCGTTTTCCGGCGCGAGGGTGTCGACGGGATGCTCTCCCGGGGAGAGATCGACTTCCTGTACGTCACCCATGAGCACGTGGACCATTTCTGGGGTCTGCCCGCCGTTCTCAAGTACCGCCCCGATATAAAGATCCTCCTTCCCGCGGGATTCTCGGAAAAAAGCCTGGAGATCCTTAAACAGAGCGGGCACACGGGGAAGGTGAAGGAGCTCGGGCCGGAGGCCCCCCACTTCCTGTTTCCGGGATGCGCATCGGCCACATTCGACATCCCCATATTCCTGAAGACCCACGGGGAACAGGCCCTCTACATCCACGTCGAAGGACGGGGGATGGTCACTGTCACGGGATGCTGCCACCCCGGGGTGATCACGCTCCTCGAATACGCCAGGGAATCGTTCGATGGATTTACGGAGTTCCACGGAGTTTACGGCGGGCTGCACATCTCCCCGTTCGAGGAGTGGGGCCCCGCCCAGGACGAGCTGCTGGACAAGCTAAAGACGTTCAGGCTGCAACGCCTTGCCTGCAACCACTGCACGGGGATCCTTACCGTTCAGAAAATGCTGGAGCGGGGTATGCCCGTCGTCATGGGATCGGGCGCGCAGGGCAGCCAGAGCGAATATTACCTCGGGAACGGGGACACGATCGTCTTCTGACGGACGTGCCGGATTTTTACCGCATCGTTCCGTCAGGACAGGTAGCGCTCCCTCCACATCGCGAAGACGAGGAGCGCCCAGAGGCGGTACTGGTGGTCCTGCCGCCCCGAGAGGTGTTCTTCAACGACCCGGGAAACACCCTCCGGCAGCAGGAACCCTTCCCTGCGGACCCGGTCCTCGCCCAGATATTCCTCCAGGAGGGGCTTCAGCTCGTTGCGCAGCCAGCGGTTGACCGGGATGCCGAACCCCATCTTCGGACGGTCGATCAGCTCCTTCGGAACGAGGCGGTAGAGGACCTTGCGCAGGAGGTATTTGGTTTCTCCGCCGCGCACCTTTAAGTCCATCGGAAGCCTCGCGGCGAACTCCACGATCCTGTGGTCCAGCAGGGGGACCCTCGCCTCCAGGGAGTAAGCCATCGAGGCCCGGTCGACCTTCGACAGGATGTCGTCCACCAGGTAGGTGCGTATGTCGGTGGCCATCGCCCGCTCGACGACCCCTCCCCACCGGTCGTCCAGAAACGTCCGGTAGTAGGACAGGTGCGAGTCGTCCGTCACTTCGGGGATGATCTCCGCAAGCCGCCCCTTTTCGAAGATTCCTACCGTATGAAAATAGAATTGGGCCGGGTCGCCGTGGCGCAGGCTTTCGGCCGCCCGCTGCACCTTGTGGACAGGGATGCGCGACAGGAGCGAGCAGAGAGGGCGGCGCACGACGGCCGGTATCCCCTGGAACGTCCACCCTTGCCTGACCCACTCGTAACGGGGATAACCGCAGAAAAGCTCGTCCCCCCCGTCTCCCGATATGCTGACGGTGACGTGGCTCCGCGTGAATTCCGAAACGAGCATCGTCGGGATGGCCGATGAATCCGCGAACGGCTCGTCGTACGCCTCCGGAATTTTCCGTACAAGGGCGAGCGCCTCCCCGGCGGTGCAGATTTTCTCGTGATGGTCCGTCCCGATATGCTTCGCCACTTCCCGGGCGTATCCCGACTCGTCGTATCCCCTTTCCCTGAACCCGATGGAAAAGGTCTTCACCTGCGCTGTGGCCGCCTTCTGCATGAGAGCGACGGTGAGGGAGGAGTCGATCCCTCCTGAGAGGAAGGCCCCAAGCGGGACGTCGCTGATCATCCGGTATTTTATGGAGGAAGAGAGCAGGCCGGAGAGTTCCTCGAGGTACTCCTCCTCCGAACGCGCCGGCCTTCTCCCGTATCCCCAGTGGTCGGATAGATCCCAATACGTCCTGTCGCGCACGTTGCCGTCGGGCAGGACCTCCATGATATGGCCGGGGAGCACCTTGCGGGCGTCCCGGAAGATTGAATGGGGTGCGGGGACGTACTGGAACTCGAGGTAGTACTGCAGCGCCTCCCTGTCCACCTCGCGGGAGAAGGAAGGGCAGGCGAGGAACGGACGGAGGGTGGAGGCGAACATGACGAGTCCCGGCGCCCGCGCCAGGTAGAGCGGTTTGATGCCGAGCCGGTCCCGCACAAGGAAGAGTTTTTCCGCATGCGCGTCCCACAGGGCGAATGCGAACATGCCGATGAACCTGGCGACGGCCCCCCCGACCCCCCACTCGCGGCAGGCGGCAAGGATCACCTCGGTGTCGGATTCGCCGCGAAAGGTATGGCAGGCCTTTTCGAGGTCTTTCCGTATCTCCCGGTAGTTGAATACCTCGCCGTTGTAGGAAAGGACCGACAGCCGGTCGGCTCCCGACATCGGCTGGGCGCCGCCCTCCGTTAGGTCGAGGATGGAAAGCCGCCGATGAGCCAGGCCGACACGTCCGTCGCCGGATATCCAGGCGCCCGACGCATCGGGTCCCCTCACCGCCAGCGGCTCCCCCATCCGGGCAAGCATCTCGATCCCCGGCCGGGTTTTCCCGTGCGCCAGGAAGCCCGCTATTCCGCACATTGGGTCATGTCCGCATGGGGGCGACTTCCGCCTCGTAAAGCTCTTCGTAAAGGGATGCGATCTCCATCGTCATCCGTTCCAGAGAGAACCGTTCGACGGCCCGCCGTCTTCCCGCCGCGCCCATCGAACGCGCACGATCCGGGTCGCGCAGGAGCGCAAGAATAGCTTCGGCGAGCGAAGACGGGTCACCCGGCGGTACGAGTATCCCCGTTTCCCCGTCGAGCACGGCTTCCGGATTGCCTCCAACCCGTGTGGCGACAACCGCTTTCTCCGCCGCCATCGCCTCCAGGATCACGTTCGAGAACCCCTCTTCGTGCGAAGGATGGACGGCGAAGGTCGATGCTGCGAGAATCGCCCCGGCGTCGGCTCTCAACCCGGCGAGGAAGACGTTTCCTGCAAGCGAAAGCCTCGCAATTTCCTCCCGAACCTCCTCCATCGCCCCGGCATCCCGGCCGACAAGGACGAATCGCGCCGAAGGGAAGGCATCCGCCACGATTCTTGCCGCCCGAACGAGATCGATGTGCCCTTTATAATGAAAGAGGTTTGCCACGTACGTAGCGACCGGCGCTTCTTCGTTGCCTGCAAGCTCCGGAAGGAGCCGCCCGATCGGCCCTGGATCCCGTGCGGCGGTATCGATTCCATTGTAGATCCGCCGGATCTTCCCTTCCCAGAACCGCTCCGTCTTTTCGACGTCCCGCCGCACCGCGTCTGAGTTCACGAGGACGATGTCCGCCAGCCGGTACCCAAGCGGTTCCGCCCGGCTCAGTAGAGTGTGCGATGCCTTGTAGTTGGAAAGCGACCTGCGGCTGACAATCACATTTTTCACCCCCGCCAGCCGCGCTGCGACGGGGCCGATGACGCAAGCGGCCGGCAAATAGGCATGAACTATGTCAGGGCGCTCCCGCCGGTAGAATCCCGCCAAGGTGACAATGGCGCCGATGTGGTCGCGCACCCCGGGCCGTACCTGCCGGTGAGCCTCGGGATTCCCACCGATGATCGAGACCGGCATGAGATCGGAGAATTCCCGGAACAGGCTCCCTCCTCCCGCCGTCGTCGCCAGCGAAAGGGAGAACCGCGCGCGGTCGAGCGACCGGGCAAGCGACAGGATGTGCCTCTCCGTTCCGCCCGCCTCTATATTGGGCAGGAGGTAGGCGATCTTCACCGGCGATCCGCGCAATCCGTCCGCCTCATGAGATATTTCATACCATAATTGGAAGTTGTTAGAATGTATGAGCTGCGATACCTTGCGGCGCAGGGCGGCAATTCGAGAGGGGACAGGATATCCTCGGCCACACCGATCACAGACCGAAAACGGTGATCGAGCCATCCCGCGGATGGCGGATGCTCAATTTGGGGGAGCTTCGGGAATGCCGCGAACTCCTCTGGGTCTTGATTCTTCGGGACATAAAGGTTCGATATAAACAGACCGTTATGGGGGCGGCATGGGTGATTTTACGCCCGCTACTCGGTATGACCGTGTTCACTCTGGTCTTTGGCATGCTGGTCAAGGTCCCCTCGGACGGATACCCATATGCGATCTTCGTTTTTTCCGCGCTCCTTCCCTGGAACTTATTCGCCGGTTCCGCCGGAGCGGCCGGCAATTCTATCGTTGGTTCCTCGGGGCTCATCGGCAAAGTCTACTTTCCCCGCCTCATCATACCCGTGGCTTCTGTGGGAAGCGGGATCGTCGACCTGGCCGTGTCCTCGCTATTTCTGTTGATCCTTCTACCGCTGTTCGGCGTGGGATGGAGTGCCAATCTGTTGGCCGTTCCCTTCCTCACTCTCGCGGTCCTTTTCCTCGCTCTCGGTGTGGGTATCCTTTTCTCCGCTCTCATCGTGGCGTACCGGGATTTCATCGCCGTCATGGTATTCCTTCTTCAGTTCTGGATGTTTGCCACACCGGTGGTCTACCCGTCCAGCCTGGTACCGGAAACGTGGAGATGGGTTCTTCATTTGAATCCGATGGCGGCGTTGGTCGAGGGATTCCGGTCCGCCTTTCTTGGAAAACCCTTCGACGGCGTCGGATTGTCCATTTCCGTCGTCATGGCGGGAGCCATCTTCCTCGCTGGAGTGGCATATTTCGAAAGGGTTGCGGGGAAATTCGCGGATGTCATCTGACGTTATCCGACCCGGTCCTTTGAGGAATGCATGCCGGCTATAAAAGCGAAAAACCTGTCCAAGCAATTCGTCATCGGGGGGAGGAAGAACGATCGGGACAGCTTCCGCGAGATGATCACGGATTCACTGCTTGCCCCATTCCGCAGGTTTCGGAGGCTCGGTGGCGCTGCGACGCCCGAAGAGCGTTTCTGGGCCCTGAAGGATGTGAGCTTCGAGGTGGAGCACGGGGAAACGGTCGGCATAATCGGAAAGAACGGGGCGGGGAAGTCCACTCTTCTCAAAATCCTTTCGCGGGTGACCGAACCGACTGCGGGGTGGGCCGAGCTTGACGGGCGGATCGGCAGCATCCTGGAGGTGGGAACCGGTTTCCACCCCGAACTTACAGGCAGGGAGAACATATTTCTAAATGGATCGGTCCTCGGAATGAGCCGCGTGGAGATCCGGAAGAAGTTCGACGAAATCGTCTCCTTCGCCGAGGTGGAGAAGTTCCTCGACACGCCGGTGAAGCATTATTCTTCGGGAATGTACATGCGACTGGCATTCGCCGTGGCCGCGCATCTGGAGCCGGAGATCCTCATCGTGGACGAGGTGCTCGCAGTTGGGGACATTCAGTTCCAGAAAAAGTGCCTTGGAAAAATGGAGGAGGCCGGAAAGGAAGGGAGGACTATCCTTTTCGTAAGTCACAATCTTACGGCTATCCGGGCGATGTGCACCCGTGTTCTCCTGATCGAGGACGGAAAGTTGGTTTGCGATGGAGAACCGGCAACGACGTTTGCCCGTTACGTGGGCGCGCCGGTGGGGAACCTTCTGGTTCGAGAATGGCCGGAAGCTGCAAAGGCGCCGCAGAACGCCTCCGCAATCCTTAGGAAGGTAATCGTCCGCGACGAGGATGGAAAGGTGCCGGCAGGTATCTGCACCGATACGCCGTTCTCCATCGAGGTTGAATACGGTGTGAAAAAGGAGGGGGCTTCGGTCGGGATCAACCTGATCTTCTACGACAGCGAGAATGTATGTGTACTGGCGTCCATCAACAACCATGAGTCTAATTGGTACGGCAAGCCGATGCCGGCTGGTATATATCGAAGCGTGTGCCGGGTGCCGAAAAACCTGCTGAACAACGTCTGTTATACGGTGAGCATCGTGCTATTCGGAAAGAACTATACGGATGCAGTCGTTGCCGGCGAAGTCGTCGCCATAGACGTCCAGGACGGCATTGAGACGCGCGGTGACTACTTCGGTGCCTATGCCTGCAGGATCCGGCCGGACTTTCCGTGGGCTACTGACAAGGTGGACGCATGAATGGGGGTTAAAGCGTTGTTGCTGCGATTCCTCGACAGAGTGCTGGGGAGGGCCGGGGTGGGGGATGGCGGTCTAACTCCACAGGAAGAGGCGATCTATAACAAGGGGGAACGTCTCATCCCCGGGATAACCCACGATTCCCGGGAGGTCACGCGTCACACCAGTTCCTATGAATTTTTCCGGAAGGTCATCGAGACCGACTTGGCTTTGGACGACGGACTTCGCATCCACGGTCGAGTCGAGATAGTGGACTTGGGGTGCGGAGTAGGCCATGGATGTCTCACGCTTTCCGGTATTCCGGGTTCCCGCATCACGGGCGTCGATGTCTCGCCGGAATGCATCGCGTACGCCAAGCACCGCTACGGTGCGGATAATGTGGCCTACCGTGTATGCGACCTGCGCGCATACGTGCCGGAGATGCCGATGTTTGACTATGTCGTTTCGCGCGGTGCCCTGGAACATCTGCCGAACGGATTGCTCCTGGCCAATGGTACACGATGGCGCAATCGCATCCTGTTCGACGTCCCCTACAACGAACCGGGAGAGGCCAACCCCCATCACGCGCTGACCGGGATCACCGAGGATGCCTTTTCTATTTTCCCGGATGCCGAGTTCTTCTATCAGGATCTGGATGGAATCATCTACGATGCCCTGCGCAAACCTGCCAAGCCCAACATGATTCTCTGCGTATGCAGCCGGCCCGATCTGCCAAGGGTCGTTGCCCAGGGGATTCCGTTCCCCTTGCCTGCATGGCAATCGGGGCCGGTCACGGCCGAAAACAGATGAGCATACGCTGGCTGGAAAGGGGGGAACTGATTCCAGCCGTTGTCGACCGGCTGGAGAAAATAGAGGTGGTTCTGGATATCGGATGTGGGATTGAACCTCAGAACTACGTCCGCCCGATGGTCCATATCTGCTGCGAGCCTTTCGGACAATACGTCGAGTGCCTCAAGGAGAAGACCGCTAAGAGCTTCGACCGCACCTTCCTCATCGTACAGGCCGCATGGGAGGATGCGGTGAGCATATTCCCGCCGAAATCGGTCGATACGGTTTTTCTTGTAGATGTTATCGAACACATCGAGAAGGAAGCGGGCGCCCGCCTGCTGCAGTCGACTGTCAGGATCGCGCGGCGGCAGGTGGCGGTGTTTACGCCGCTCGGATTCCTACCCCAGCACGCGGAAGGAATGGACGCCTGGGGGATGGACGGCGCTTCCTGGCAGGAGCATAAATCCGGCTGGCTTCCGGAGGACTTCGAGGAGTTTTGGGATATCTACGCTTCTCGTGCATTTCACACTGTCGACCATAAGGGAAGGCCTCTTTCGCCTCCACACGGCGCGTTCTGGGCGATCATGACCCACAGCGAGGAGGCTTCGGTCGGGGCCGAGACGCTGGACAGGAAGAAAAGGATAAAAAGGGTTCATGACCTGTCCGTCGAGAATACCTCTGCTGACCTTGACGGCTTTATCCTCGCTATGCGGGGAGTCCTTCGGGGAAGGTCGATCCGATGGGGGAGGCGACTGGTCGATTCCCTGGTTGCCTGGGATCGAAAGCGAAGGTAGGCGTTTGCGTAAAATTGCCATCGTTTCCCATGTCCTCCCCCCGTCTCCCTCAGGGCAGGCGGTTGCTCTCTACCGGCTGTTGTCGGGAATGCCGAGAGAGAAGTACGTCCTGATCTCCCGGGAGGATTACGAAGGGGATAGGGGGGAGGATTCAGCCTCGGTGAAGCTCTCCGCGCGATATTACCGGCTTCCCCCCCCGTATCGGCTCCGAATTCCGGGGATTGCCGCGTCCCGTGCGGCTGAATACCTGAATGCCGGAATCGCGATCCGAAGCAGGGCCCGGCAGATAGCCGAACTCGTCCGAAGAGAAGAATGCGGTATCCTTATCGGCTGCACGGGAGACCTGTACGACCTGCCGGCCGCTGCACTGGCAGGACGGCGGACGGGGTTGCCGTTTGTGCCCTGGATTTTCGACGACTATGTTTATCAATGGACGGGCATATCGGGGAGAATCGCTTCACGCTGGGAGCCGGTAGCCATCCGGGACGCGTGCGCGTTGATCGTGCCTAATGAGCATGCGCAGAAGGAGTATGAAAGACGTTACGGGATCCATGGCACCATCGTCAGGAACCCATGTCACATACCGGATCTCGCGTGCCTGGACGGGGAGGAGCGTGTATTCGAGCGGGGCGCGGCCCATATCGTCTACGCTGGTGCCGTTTACCATGCGCAGAGAGATGCATTCCTG
The DNA here is from genome assembly GCA_016218975.1 of Deltaproteobacteria bacterium. Taxonomy (NCBI): domain Bacteria; kingdom Pseudomonadati; phylum Myxococcota; class Myxococcia; species Deltaproteobacteria bacterium. The sequence goes on along the minus strand of JACRCO010000003.1, from coordinate 10,680 downwards.
AACCTTATCGCAGCGATCCCGAAACTCGTTCCGAATAGAGTGCTGCTGCACATATTCACCGCGCAATCCGCTGCGGAACTCGAGGCACAGGGAATCGCCGGACCGATGGTGGTCCGCCATCCGCACATCCCCCATTCGGAAGTGGCGGCGATCCTGCGTCAGGCCGATATTCTCTTCCTGCCGCTGGCCTTCCGTTCCCCGATCCAGGAAGTCATCCGTACTTCCGCACCCGGGAAGATGGGAGAGTATCTCTCCGTGGGCAGGCCTATTCTGGCGCATGTTCCCGCTGATTCGTTTGTAAGTTGGTATTTCCGGGAGAACGGCTGCGGGCTTGTTGCGGACCGGGACGATTCAGAGTTGCTCGCCTCGTCCATCGATCAACTGCTTACGGACCGACAGCTTGGAATCGAACTCGGAATCCGCGCTCGTTCCGCCGCGGAGCGGGACTTCGAAGAGGAAACCGTCAGAGCCGTGTTTTTCGAAGCGATCGGATCCTTCACGAATGCTCGACAGCACAACGAAGTCCGGGTTGTTAAGATACCGGCGGATGAGGGGAAGGCCTGATCGCGATGCGTATCCTTCTCGTCGCCATGGCGAACAGCATTCACACGGCCCGCTGGGTCGGGCAGATCGCCAATGAGGGGTGGGACCTGCACCTCTTTCCGAGTACGGACACCTGGATCGACGTACATCCGGACATGAGGAACGTCACCCTGCACCACACGGGATTCAGGAATCCGCCCCGAACCCAGAACGCCGTCCGGTTCCGGGGGGTCTCCTTCGCGGGGCGCGCGAAGGACATGTGGCGACGAAGGGTCCTGAAGGAGGAAGGGACGGAACACCAAGCGAATCGCCTCGCCCGCCTGGTGGACCGCCTTTCGCCCGACATTGTTCACTCCCTCGAAATCCAGCATGCGGGCTATTTGAGCCTGGAAGCACGGCGGCGGCTGGGTGGGTCTTTTCCCCCGTGGATCGTGACGAATTGGGGCAGCGACATTTACCTGTACGGCAGACTGGCGGAACATGCTCCGAGGATACGGGAAGTTCTCTCCTCCTGCGATTACTACTCCTGCGAATGCCTTCGCGATGTCGCCCTGGCGAAATCATTCGGCTTCGGCGGGATGGTGTTTCCCGTTTTCCCCAACACCGGTGGATTCGACATGAAGGAAATTGCGTCTCTCCGGCAGCATGGGCCCTCCTCTGCACGACGGGCGATCATGCTTAAAGGGTATCAGCATTGGGGAGGAAGGGCGTTGACGGGGCTTCGCGCGCTTGAGAGGTGTGCCGACCGGCTTGCAGGATATGAGGTGTGGATCTACTCGGCCACCCCGGACGTCGCGGTCGCCGCGGAGCTGTTCGCGAATTCGACGGGCATCCCTGTTACGCTTATTCCGAAGGATACGCCGCATGCGGAAATCCTGTCCCGGCACGGACGGGCAAGGATCTCGATAGGTTTGAGCATCAGCGACGCCATTAGCACTTCGCTGCTTGAAGCGATGGTCATGGGGTCGCTTCCGATCCAGTCGTGGACCGCATGCGCCGACGAATGGATCGTGGACGGAAAGTCGGGGCTTCTCGTACCGCCGGACGACCCCGAGGCGGTGGAGGCGGCCCTCAGGAGGGCGTTGAGCGACGACGAACTCGTGGACAAAGCGGCGGAGATCAATCTGCGTACTGCCGCTGAACGCCTCGACCGTGAGCGCATCCGACGGATGGCCGCCGGTTTCTATACGCAGGTCGCCGCGGGAACCGGCTGCAGTGGCTGAGGCGGAGTTAATAGCCGGCCGGAGAGAGACAGGATGAGGTCCATATTCCGGGAAACGGGAAGGCGATTGGCCACGTCTGCTCTATGTGCCGCCGCACGGTTCACGGCGGCCGTTCTGGGGCGATGGCATTCGGATGTGTCCGAGAGGATGGTGCGGGATATCTTCAACGCCGGGGGATTCCATTTTCTACGGCCGCATTATTATCTGCCGATCCCCGACAATGCCGATCTCGAAGCGGGGTACCACCTTGCCGGGTCCGATCTTGCGGGCCTGGAGATGAACGACGCGGCTGGACTTGATCTTATGGAGAATGCGCTCACTCCGTATATCTCCGAGTTTCGGCAGCGGATTCCCTTGAAGGAAGAGGCGGATAACGATCCGAAGCGGTTTTTCCTTCTCAACGGCACATTTATGGCGGTCGATGCCCAGGTATACTACGCATTGATACGCTCTTTCCGGCCTGGAAGGATCATGGAGGTGGGCGGCGGCCGTTCCAGCCTGCTGGCGGGGATAGCCTGCATCCGGAATCGCGAGGAGACGGGCCGGGAATCGCGGCTCGAGGTAATCGAGCCGTACCCGGGCGAATTGTTCCACGGCGGATTTCCCGGATTATCGGAGCTTCTTCCGGTGAAGGTACAGGAAGTGCCGCTCGAACGCTTTACATCCCTCCGCGCCGGCGACATCCTGTTCACGGATTCCTCCCACGTTCTACGCGCGGGAAACGACGTACAGCGGCTGTACCTGGACATATTCCCGCGCCTTGCGCCGGGGGTTCTGGTGCACGTTCATGACGTGAGTCTCCCCGGACCCTATCCCCGCGTTTATTTTGAGAACGGCTGGTACTGGAATGAGCAGTACCTTCTTCAGGCCTTCCTCGCTTTCAACTCCCGGTTTGAGGTGCTCTGGGCGGGAAACCGCCTGATGGTACGCTATCCCGAAAGGATACTCGCGGTGTTTCCGGAATTTCTCAAGATGCGGGAACTCTATCCCCAATCCGAACCGACAAGCTTCTGGATGAGGGTGCGCCGATGAAACCCCGTCGGGTCCTGGTCCTTGGTGCGGCCGGCATGCTCGGCCATGTGCTCTTCTCGTCGTTTTCCGAACGGGGGGACATGGACGTTTTTGCGACGGTACGGGCCAGGGAGGGCCTCGACCGATGGTTCTCCGAGGGTCTTTTCGCGAAAATCCGCGGTGGGGTGGACGCGGAACACTTCGATTCCGTGTGCGCCGTGCTGAACGACATCCGGCCGGAGACAGTCGTAAATTGCATAGGGGTCGTCAAGCAGCTTGCGGCGTCGAAGGACCCCGTCCTGTCGATTTCGGTCAACGCGCTGTTCCCGCACCTGCTTGCCCGGGCATGCCGGGAGATCGGGGCGCGGTCGATCCATTTCAGCACGGATTGCGTTTTTTCGGGGGCGAAGGGAAATTACAGCGAGGATGACCCGCCGGATCCGCCGGACATGTACGGCCGGACGAAACTGCTGGGAGAGGTCGACTCTCCCGGATGCCTGACGGTCCGCACATCCGTCATCGGTCATGAATTATCCGGAAGAAACGGGCTGCTGGAGTGGTTCCTGGGGCAGGACGCGAAGGTAAAGGGATTCGCAGGAGCCGTCTTCTCGGGCTTTCCCACCGTGGAACTGGCGAGGATCCTTTGCGAGCGCATCTTTCCGAACGAAGAATTGGCGGGGATTTACCACGTTTCCTCCGAACCCATCGCCAAATTCGATTTGCTCAAACTCGTGGCGGAAAGGTACGGAAAGAAGATCGCCATCGACCGGGAATTGTCGTTTTCAGCCGACCGGTCTCTCGATTCGTCGAGGTTCCGCAAGGCGACCGGATACGAGCCGCCCGCGTGGCCGGAGCTCGTATCGATGATGCACGCCCATTTCCTCGATTCCCCGCTGTATGCGTCCCGTGCGAGAATCGGATGACGCGGCGCCGCGCCCCGGGCCGCAGGACGGGAGGACAGGCATGAAGTCTCTCTTCAAGGACAAGACGATCGTCGTAACCGGAGGCACCGGCTCGCTCGGAAAGGTGCTCTCGCGGCGCCTTCTCTCCGGCGAACACGGCATGCCCAGGAAGATCATCGTCTTCTCCCGCGACGAAGCCAAGCAGCACCTGATGCGGATCTATTACCAGCAGAAGAGGATAGTCACCGACGAGGTGATCTACCGGAACTTCGAACAGCTCCTGGAATTCCGCCTGGGGGACGTGCGCGACTACTCCTCCGTTTGCTCGGTCCTGAAAAACGCCGACATCGTGGTTAACGCGGCGGCCTTGAAGCAGGTCCCGTCATGCGAGTATTTCCCCTTCGAGGCGGTCAGGACCAACGTCGGCGGCGCGGAGAACATCGTGCGCGCGATACGCGAGAACGACCTCAAGGTGGACGCGGTCGTCGGCGTGTCCACCGACAAGGCATGCAAGCCGGTGAACGTCATGGGGATGACCAAGGCCTTGCAGGAGCGGATCTTCATCTCGGCGAACATAGCGATTCCTTCCACCCGATTCGTATGCGTGCGGTACGGCAACGTTCTCGCCTCCCGGGGGTCGGTGATCCCCCTGTTCCACGAACAGATCCGGAACGGCGGGCCTGTGACCGTCACAACCGAGGAGATGACGCGTTTCCTGCTTCCGCTGGAAAGGGCGGTGGAGACCGTCTTCGCAGCGCTCGAATCGGCTCTGCCGGGCGATATCTACGTGCCAAAGGTTCCCTCGGCCCGCATGATAAACGTCGCGAAGGCGCTTGTCGGAGACCTGCCCGTAAAGATCGAGATAACCGGTATCCGTCCCGGCGAGAAGGTCCACGAGGTGATGGTATCGGAAGAGGAAGCATGGCGGACATTCGACCGGGACGGGTACTACGCCATCAGGCCCCTCCTGCCCGAACTGATGAAGGCGGAGCACGGGCGTCCGGCGCTTAACCGGGAATACAGCTCCGGCGACTCGCTGTTGACGCTCGAGGAAACCCGGGATCTGCTTACGAAGCACAATCTCATGGTAGGCCGGGCGCCCGAGGAGGAGGAAATGCTCCGATGAAGGTCCTTACCATCCTCGGAACCCGCCCGGAGATCATTCGTCTGAGCTGCGTGATCCCGGTCCTCGACGGACTCTGCGAGCATGTCATCCTCCATACCGGCCAGAACTACGAGCGGTCGCTCAACGACGTCTTCTTCGAGGAGATGGAGATCCGGCCTCCGAACTACATGGTGACGTGCAGGGCGGAAACTCCCATGGCGCAGGTGGGGGCGATCCTGGCGGAAAGCGAACGCCTGATGATCGCGGAAAAGCCGGACCGCCTCCTGGTCCTGGGCGATACGAACAGCGGCCTCTCCGCGATCGCAGCCAAGAGGATGGGAATCCCCGTGTTCCACATGGAAGCGGGGAACCGCTGCTACGATGACCGGGTTCCCGAGGAGGTCAACCGGCGGATAATCGACCACACGAGCGACGTCCTGTTGCCGTACACGGAACGGAGCAGGGCGAACCTGCTTCGCGAGGGGATCGAGGGGGAGCGGATCTTCGTTACGGGCAATCCCATCAAGGAGGTCCTCGACCGCTACGGTCCGAGGATCGCGGAGAGCCGCGCTCTCGAAAATCTCGGGCTGGCCGCCGGAAAGTACTTTCTCGTTACCCTGCACCGGGCCGAGAACGTCGACGGGGACCGTCTTGCGAAATTCGCCGAAGCGTTCCGCGGAATATACGAGGAGCACCGGCTTCCCGTCATCGTGAGCCTCCATCCCAGGACGCGGTCGCAGTTGTTGCGCCGGGGAAAGACGATGGATTGCGACGGAGTGCGGACAATGGAACCGCTCGGGTTGTTCGACTTCGTCAACCTGGAGAAGAGGGCGAAATGCGTCCTTTCCGATTCGGGCACCGTGCAGGAGGAGTGCTGCCTGTTCGGCGTCCCTTCGGTCACGCTGCGCGACGTAACCGAGCGCCCGGAAACGCTCGAAGCGGGGAGCAACATTCTCAGCGGTGCGGAGCCGGAGTCGATCCTTTCATGCGTGAGAACGGTTCTCTCCCGGACTTTCGAATGGTCCCCGCCGCGGGAGTACCTGGCGACGGATGTAAGCGGCACGGTGGCGAAGATCGTTCTCGGATACAACCGGCGGTAGCGTGGAGTCCCGGCCGTACGTTTCCATAGTCATTCCCGTATATAACGGTTCGAACTACCTGGGCGAGGCGATCGACAGCGCCCTGGCCCAGACCTATCCGAACATCGAAGTGATTGTCGTCGACGACGGATCCGACGACGGGGGCAAATCGGAGAAGATCGTCCTTTCCTACGGGAACAGGGTCCGGTATATCCGGAAGGAAAACGGCGGCGTCGCTTCCGCACTGAACCTCGGCATCCGGGAAATGCGCGGGGAGTACTTTTCCTGGCTCAGCCATGACGACGTCTACCGGCCGGAAAAAGTGGAGGCGCAGGTCGAATGCCTGGCTCATATGGGGCGCGATGCGATCCTGTATGGCGATTACGAGCTGATCGACGAGCGGGGGCGGTTCCTGGAGACGGTCCGTACCGGGCACATGACCGCTCGGGACTTCCGCATGGCATTGATCACGGACATTGCGGTCAACGGCTGCACGACGCTCGTTCCGAAATGTTTCTTCGAAACCGTGGGCGTCTTCGACGAGAGGCTCAGGACAAACCAGGACTACGACCTCTGGTTCCGGATGGCATCGAGGTACACGTTCGTTCACGTCCACAGGATCCTTATCGGATCACGGGTTCACCCCGGCCAGGGAACGCGCCGTATGGCCGATACCTGTCTTGCGGAAGGGAATGCATATTTCATGCGTTGTCTCGATGCCATAGCGGCCGATTATGCCGCGGGCGGTTGTCCGGGCTGGCTGCATCGCTTCTTTTTCATGGCTGCGGTCCGGCTGAAGAGGAGAGCCTACTTCCCCGCGTCGCAGCACTCTCTGGAACTTTATCTGCGGCATTCCGCGGAAGGGGCGCCGGGCTCGGCGGTCCGCAGGGCAATTGCGTACGGGTATCTCGATATCTGCGACAGTTTCCCGGTGCGAAAGGCGATCGGATTGCCGGGTTACCTTGGACGGAAGTGGGACCGTCTCCGGAGAATATGCGGGCGGCAATCCTGGCCTGCAAGAAGGACATAGATGCCGGGATGAAGCGGTGAAACGTAATCTGTCATCGCGGGGCGTCGCGACGGCGATCGTTGCGGCCGTAGCGCTCGCGTGCAGTCTCGTCTTCGTCTTTTCTTATCCGTTACCGCCGCTGACCAGCGACGATATCGGGTATATGGCGCTGGCCCGAAGCGTGGCGCAGGGGACCGGTTTTTCGGAGGACGGAGGGATCACTCCGGCGGTGTACAGGCCTCCTCTCTTTTCGCTCCTGCTGGGCGGCTGGTTCCGGGCGACGGGGACCTCGTCCATCCTGTCCGCCTCCGTTTTCCAATCGCTTCTTCACACCCTTGGGACCGTCGCGGCGTTCGGCCTTTTTCTTGAGATCATTCCATCCCTTGCATGGGCGTTCGGAGCCGCGTTGTTCATTGCCGTGAATCCGCTTCTCGTAAGCCGGGTGGCCTTCGTCCTCCAGGAGCCGACGGTCCTGTTGTTCACGATGATTGCGGCATGGTTGACGGTGCGGCTCGTCAAGGCCCATTCGGCTGCGAAAGCCGCCTTGTCCGGGGCGGCATGGGGAGTTTGCACTCTGGCCAAGGTCGTATCCTGGTACGTTCCCTTGCTGATTGTCGCAATGCGGTTCCTGCCTGCGAGGTTCCGCTTTACGCTTCGGGGGAAGGAGGTCCTGGCCCTTTTGTTCTGCTTTACCGCGGCGATCGCTCCGTGGACGATCCGGAACTATGTTCACTTCAACCGTCTCATACCGGTGAACGGCCAGGGAGAGGGATTGCTCGAATGGAATGTATCTCACGCGGAAATCCCCGGCGAGGCGCCGGGGGAGGAGTACGTGAAGAAAGTCCAAACGGGGAACTTTACCGAAAATCAACGAAAGGAACTGTTATGGAATTACGTCAAGGAACATCCATACCATTTCCTCGTGCGTCGTACCGCGCGTAACGTCATCCACTTCGCCGCGCCCTCGAGGGACTGGTGGATACTTCGAGGACATTGTGCGCCCGGCGAGCACGGGACGTTGTATTGGATACTGACATCCCTGTTTCACATTCCGTTGTTTCTTTTTCTCGTGTACCGTACCTGGCAATTCGGGAGTGGGCTTGCGCCGCCCGGCTTCGGTTTCGTCATGCTTCTCTATTGGACATACTGGATCGAGCACGCGCTGTTGTGGGGGGATCCTCGATACGGCCTTGCGGTATATCCGATTCTAGCCGGAGCGGTCCCGCCTTTCGCCGGCATCTCTAAGATGGGCGGCGACACCTGATATAGAGGGACCCTGCGAACTCGCGGAGAAGGGGAATCTTCTCCAACATGCGTCCCGTTGCACCGACAAGCCCGATGAGCCGTTCCGGGGTGTGCGGGTGCAGCCAATCGAACGGCGTTATCTCGATCATGTCGAAACCAGCTTTTCCCAGGCGACTGCGGAGACGCCAACGCAGGAAGGCCGTTTCGTCCGGGGAAACTTGCGGAAACCACTTCCGCATGAAAGTGAATTTCCGCTCGATGACGATCTGTGGGTTGAGCATGTTGGGCTCGGCGAAACTCATGATCCCCCCGGGTTTGAGCAGTTCGAAGATCCGGAAAAGTGCTTTTTCGAGATCCAGATGATGCAGGACGGAAGATCCTATGACCGCGTCGAACGGGCCGTCCACGTCGCACTCCTCGAACTGCTTTCTCTCGAATCGAACCCTGTCGGGCGGAAGGTTCCGGGCGACGGCCATTTCAAGGAGATCGGAGGATATGTCGACGGCAACGATCCGGGACCCGGTCCGCGCGAACATTTCCGTGAACAGTCCCGTGCCGCACCCGACCTCCAGCGCCAGCACTCCCGGCCCCAGATTTGCGCCGGTAGCGATTCGTTCCGCCCTCCTCCCGGCGCGGACCTGGCCGGCGGGTGTCTTCCACCCCCAGACGGATTCCGGATCCACTTGAGAGAGCTTTTTCCCGTGTGCGATTTCGCGATCCGCCCGTCGGGACATCATTCCGGTCACGGTTTACGCCTGATCCTTTATACGAACTTGATACGCCGGAGCGCGAACAGGCACATCCGCAAGAGCAGCCATCCGTGGCGGAAACGGGAAATCTGCGTTGTACCGTACGTCCGCTCGCGGTACCTGATCGGCACTTCGACGATTTTCAGGTCGAGCTTTGCCGCGCCGAAGATCAGGTCGAAATCCCCGAACGGGTCGAACTCGCCGAAGTAGCTCCTCTCGGCCGCGATCCGTTCGTAATCCTTCCGGAAGAGCGCCTTGGTCCCGCAAAGCGTGTCCTTGAACGGCTGATCGAGAAGCCAGGTGAACGCCATGCTGAAAAATTTGTTTCCCAGGGTGTTCAGTGACCGCATGGCCTGCTTTTCCATCGCGTAGACGAGGCGGGATCCGTTGATGAATTCGCCGTGGCCGGACGCCAGCGCCCGGAAGAATTTCGGAAGGTCTTCCGGGGGCACGGTGAGGTCTGCGTCCAATATCATGAGGACGTCTCCCGATGCGGCGGAGAAGCCTTTCCTGACCGCGTCTCCTTTACCTGTGCCGTTTCCCTGCCGTATGAGCTTGATGTCCTTGCCGGGATTCGAGGAGATTACCCGCTCTATTTCCTCTGCCGTGCCGTCGGCGGAATTTCCCTCCACGAAGATCAGTTCGGTGTGCCGTCCCATCGCCGGCGTTCTCGCCACCGCCTGCTCGATATTTCCCCGCTCATTGCGTGCCGGGATGATAATGGAGCAGGTAAGAGAATCTTCCGCAACCGGCTCGGGAACCGGACGGGCGACGATCAACTCCATCAGGCAGAGTTTTCTCAAAATCGGCAGGTTCGAAAGAACGCGGTTGCAGAGCGGGGAAAGAAGGGGAATCCTGACTGGAAGCAGCAGTCTGTACCCCTTGTGAATCGTCTGGAAGCCGGTGAGGGAAAACAGGTTCTGTATGTCCCCCAGGGCCAGCCAGTTAAGGTCCGGCTGCGGCCGTTTCAATCCGAGCTGTTCCCCGAGTTTAAGCAACGGCTCCCAAAAATAATTGAAGTACGTGACGATCACGCGAGTACGAAGATGGCACACCTTGCGGAGTTCCTCGAAGGCACGCTGGACGTCTTCGATGTATCCGATGGTGTCCGAGAGGATGACGTAATCGAACGTTTCATCGACCGGCAGGTCCTCTGCGTCACCTTCAAGGAAGGAGAGATCCGGATACTTCGCGCGGGCGATCTCAACCGTCTTCGGGCTTACGTCCACACCAACCCCGCGCATCGGTGCGAGCGCATGCAACAGATCGCCGGTCCCGCACCCGATTTCGAGCACGGAGGAGCCCGGCGGCACGTGGAATCGAAGAATCTTCTCGATCGATTCGTAGTAGTACCGGTTCTTGGCCTTCCAGCGGTCGGACTGCGGAGCCTGGGAGTCGAGATACGAGATCAGGTCCGGTTTCGCGGGCATCTACCCCGCGCCCCCGGCGGTGTTCCACCTATTGATCAGCGCCCCGATGATCGTGGTCATTTCCGCGATTCCGTCCACCGGGATCTTTTCGTCCACGCCGTGGATCCGGCCCATGTCGCCCCGCTCGAGCAGCAGCGGCATCAGCCCGTATGTTTCCACCCCGGCCGCCCGGAAGAAGCGGGAGTCGGTGAACCCGGTGGACAGGTAAGGAAGCACTACGGCATCGGGATGAACGGTGCGGACGGCGTCCGCCATCGCGTCGTAGAGCGGCCCCCGGGGCGAGCCGGACGGCTTCTCGGAGAAGAGCGTCACCACGTAGACGTCGAGATCGCGCAGCATCTCCCGCACCTGCGCCGCCACCTGTTCGGGGTCCTCGCCGGGGAG